>JBDHTV010000146.1:0-4460 GCA_039808825.1 Bdellovibrionales bacterium
TATATGGGTTCGGTCGCCATCGACAGCGATTTGATCGCCGCCGCCGGTTTTCTTAACCATGAGCAGGTCGATATTTATAACATCACCAACGGCGAGCGCTTCACGACCTATGTCATTCCGGCGCCCGCGGGCAGCGGCACCATCGGCATTCAGGGCGCGGCAGCGCATAAGGCGCAGCCGGGCCATCAGGTCATCATCGCCGCCTATGCCATCATGACGGAGGCCGAGGCCAAAGCCTGGCAACCGCATGTAGTACTGCTCGGTGAAGGCAACGCCATCATCAGCCAGCATGGGCCGGAAGCGGCCTGAAACTGCAAGCGTCGCCGCAATAATCTTTCGAAAACCAGCGTGAAATTATTATCATGCTTGGGCCACGCCTTGTCCGCCGATACGCTTTTTCCGGGAGCACCTTATCAAACACAGGGAAAAGCGACGTCATGGAAAAGAACGAATTCAGGACATTGATCAGCCGGCATGATGAAATCGGCCTCATTCGCCATATCTTATTTGACTTCGATAGCCGCAAAGATTCGCTGCGTCTCGCCAAAGAAGAACTCACGAAAGCGCAAGGACGCGAAAGTCCGGAAAATCTGGCCAGCCGCGCACAGCTTGTTTCCGCATTGACGCAAATCGCCGCCGCGCCACATCTGACACTCGACAAGGCGATTGAAGCCGTGAAGCTGCCCAGCAAGCCGGAAGGCAATACCGCCAAAGCGGGCGGCGAGACTCCGGTCGTCGCTTGACGATCTGATGCGTTTGGCCTGAGATGCCTGCCGGAGTATTGATCCTGCAGGCGGGGCTAACATGCTGCATAAAATGACCATCGGGCTGATGACGGCGTTCTGCTTGAGCGGCTGCGCAACAGTTATTGAAGGCACGACACAAGAGATTACCGTCATCACCGATCCGCCGGGCGCAAGCTGCAGTCTGACACGGCGCGGCGAACTACTCGGCACCATCGCTCCGACGCCAGGCACGCTCAAGATCGACAAGACTAAACACGATATCCAGATTAATTGCCAAAAGGATGGCTATGATGACAGTTCCGCGCGCGATGAATCTGACCGCGCGGCGTCTTCATTCGGCAATATGGCAGCGGGGCGCCTGATAACGCGGCGTTTTGGTGTCGGCCTCATCGGCCATGCTGTCGACTCCATCTCTGGTGCCGACAATAAATATGACAGCGAAGTGCATGTGACGCTGGTGAAGTCTGCCGTTACTCAGCCATAGCTCGGCCTATTGGTACAGTTAAGATGTAGCTTTGCCATGTTTTGTAAGGTTAAAAAAGAACTTGTATTTATATCGAATATCGATATCGTATTTCGATATGAAGATAAAATCAACCGACAACGACAGCCCCCTTACCATACTGCTGATCTTCCTCCGTCTGGGTTTGATCTCGTTCGGCGGGCCAATCGCGCATCTGGGCTATTTCCGCGAAGAGTTTGTCACCCGTCGGCGGTGGTTAAACGAACATAGCTACGGCGACCTAGTGGCGCTTTGTCAGTTCCTCCCCGGTCCGGCCAGCAGCCAAGTCGGGATGGCTCTAGGGCTATCGCGGGCAGGCTATGCCGGCGCGCTCGCTGCATGGGTCGGTTTTACACTGCCATCAGCATTTGCCCTCATGTTGCTTGCCATGTGCATCAGCAACGGCACCACCCTTATGCCTGTCGGCTTCATTCATGGTCTTAAGGTCGTGGCTGTGGCTGTCGTTGCGCAGGCCGTATGGGGTATGGCTCGCAGCCTCTGCCCAGACCGGCTGCGCATAACGATCATGACTCTGGCAACATGCATCGCCTTTGCGGTTCCCTCGGCATGGGGGCAGCTCGGCGTGATCATGGCAGCCGGGAGCACTGGCGTAGCTCTATTCAAGCCACAACGGGCTGCCGTTCATGAACCGTTGCCAATTACCATCGGGCGTCGTGCCGGTGCTGCATGGATAGCGCTGTTCTTTACGTTGCTGGTTGGCTTGCCGGTTCTGTCACCGCTGTTTCACATCCAGACTTTGGCACTCGTCGATGCCTTCTATCGATCCGGGGCCCTCGTCTTCGGCGGCGGGCATGTCGTGCTGCCGCTATTGCAAGCCGAAGTCGTCTCAACCGGTTGGGTCAATAACGATACCTTTCTCGTGGGCTACGGTGCTGCACAGGCAATGCCGGGACCTCTTTTCACTTTCGCAGCGTTTCTTGGCGCCGCAATGCGTATCGAACCTTCCGGCTGGGTTGGCGGCATCATCTGTTTGCTCGCAATTTTTGCCCCCTCCTTCTTTCTCGTTGTCGGCGCAATGCCGTTCTGGGAGCAACTACGTCGAAACCTGCGCATGCAAGCAGCGTTAGCCGGGGTCAATGCTGCCGTCGTTGGCCTCCTGCTGGCCGCCTTATACCAGCCGGTATGGACCAGCGCGATACATGATCCGGCGGACTTCGCACTGACCGTAACGGCTTTTGTCGCACTCATGTTCTGGAATATTCCGCCGTGGCTTGTTGTTATGAGTTGTGGTCTCGCGGGATGGCTGCTCAACACCATGTGAAGTTGCCGATGACAGACAAGGACCTCTATGGCGGACTCATCCGCCTGCATATTCTGCACCACGCTGCGGAGGAACCCGTATTCGGCTTCGGCATCATTGAAGAGCTTGGCCGGCACGGCTACGCACTGAGCCCGGGCACGCTCTATCCGATGCTGCATGGCCTCGAAAAGAAAGGTTATCTCGCTTCACGTCAGGAGATCGTCGGACAACACACCCGTCGCGTCTATACAATAACAAAAGCAGGACGCGCTGCGCTTGCGGATGCGCGCAGCAAGGTCAAAGAACTAATCGGTGAGTTGGTAGCAACCCCTGCTCTCTAATCGGCGCCGAAACGTTTAACGAGCGGCATCATCCGTTGTTGTACGGCGCTCCGGGAGGAGTCTTTCCAGTAGTCGGCATCAAAGGAACGGAAGGCTGCAACCCTTTAGCAGCATCACGCATGGCGATGGCTTGTTGCTCCAGTAACGAGTCCGCGCGCGCATACGCAACCGTTACATCAAGCAAACTACGCCGTTCCGAAGCATCGGGCAGTGCCCGCAAGTGTTTTACCCATGCGCTGACAACTGCTTGCTCGTAGGCCGAACCGGTCGGCGCATGATGGGCGGCGAGCCGTGTTGCATTGACTGCTTGAAATAGATATGTCTGACTTTGCGCCAGCCGTTCGGCCACGAATAGCAATGGCTGCACCAAATTAGGACGAACAGTGTCTGCTGGGTAGGGTTCTTTAAATCTATCAACGTTATTAGCCAATACGGCCGGATTGATCGAGGCAATCCTGCGTTCAGCCTGATCGATTGTTATTTCTCTCCAGTTATCTCCAAACAAGCGACCATACATAATTTCCTCACAACAAAGGGAAAACGTCTATATTACAGAAGTTGTGAAAGTAAAAATTGAGCCACTACCCACTACCCGCAACCCACTACTCCCATAGCCCAGTGTTTTATGAGGTTATTTTTACTTGGTTGAATCGGGACGAGAAGTAATCGCGGATATCAATGGTGCCCAGGGACGGAATTGAACCGCCGACACGGGGATTTTCAGTCCCCTGCTCTACCAACTGAGCTACCTGGGCATACCGTGTGAAGAAGCAGCCTTATAGGCAAGAAGCACCGCCTTGTCCAGCAGATAAACTCTTTACATACAAGGCCTTTGCGGCGTAGATTACCGATTGTTGCATTGCAGCAATCACCTGTCCGATTTATGATCGGCAGGCGTTTTTCAACAAAACGAAGTTTATTCTCGCTTTTTTATCATGCCATTAAAAACTATGCGCAAACGTGCGGTCGTTGTCGCCACCGCGTCCGTTCTCCTTCTCTCTTTTTCTGAAGCTGCCCTCGGCATCGTCGTCCACGGACAGGAAGATGCCAAGCACGATCAGCACGGCAATCGCCGCGAGATCATCGAGCGCAACAGTATGCGCTTGCGCACCGCGCTTTGGTGCCGCCGCCGCGAACCAAAGCTCGACCGTTCGCTGGGCTAAAGCTTAGACGAGCCGACTTTGCGCGACCGCCGCCTTAATAAAAGAGGCGAAAAGCGGATGCGGCGCAAAGGGCTTGGACTTCAGCTCGGGATGGAACTGCACGCCGATGAACCACGGGTGATCGGGCCGCTCGATGATTTCCGGCAGCTGACCGTCCGGCGACAAACCGGAAAAAACTACGCCCGCTTTTTCAAGCTGCGGCTTGTAGTTGATGTTGACCTCGTAGCGGTGGCGATGGCGCTCGGAGATGTTCTCGTCGCCGTAAATCGCCTGCGCCTTGCTGCCCGGCAGCAGGTGGCACTGATAAGCGCCGAGGCGCATGGTGCCGCCAAGGTCGCCTTCCCTGGCGCGCTTTTCCAACTGGTTGCCTCGCAGCCATTCCGTCATCAGGCCGATGACCGGATTGTCCTGCGGCTTGAACTCCGACGACGAGGCGTTCTTGATGCC
>JBDHTV010000147.1:0-4443 GCA_039808825.1 Bdellovibrionales bacterium
AGCGTGCGGTTGAGCGCCTCCATCCCGGCGCGATGCCCCATGGTACGCGGCAGCCCACGCGCGGCGGCCCAGCGCCCATTGCCATCCATGATGATGCCGACGTGAAGATTGCGCTGCGCTGTTGCGTCGTTGGCCGCCATTCTGCCCCTTAGATTTGCGAGACTTCTTTTTCTTTGCCGGTCAGCAGCTCGTCGATCTTCTTGATATGCTCGTCGGTCTGCTTCTGAACTTTTTCCGACCAGCTCTTGTGCTCGTCTTCGGTCATGTCGCCGTCTTTCTCAGCCTTCTTGAGCGCGTCCATCGCATCACGGCGGACATTGCGTACGGCGACACGCGCGCCTTCGGCATAGCGCCCGGCGATCTTGACGATCTCGGTGCGGCGCTCCTGGTTGAGTTCGGGAATCGGCACGCGGATCAGCTGGCCATCGGCCTGCGGATTGAGGCCAAGCCCAGCTTCACGCACCGCTTTCTCAACCGCCTTGACCGAGCCCTTGTCCCACACCTGCACGGTGATGAGGCGCGGCTCCGGCACGTTGACGGTGCCGACCTGGTTGAGCGGCATCATGCTGCCATAGACTTCGACCATGACCGGATCGAGCATATTGACCGAGGCGCGCCCCGTACGCAGCCCGGCGAATTCCTTGCGCAACGCCTCAAGCGCGCCATCCATGCGCTTGGCGAAATCATCGATCTTGAAACTCATGCTCTATCCTTAGTCGGTGATGATGGTGAATTTGCCGCGGCCCTGCATGACCTCGGCGAATTCGCCATGTTTGAAGATGGAAAAGACCAGAATCGGAATCTTGCTCTGCCGCGCGAGGGAGATGGCGGAGGTGTCCATAACTTCAAGATCCTGCGCCAGCACGTCAAGATAGCTCAACGTCTCATAACGCTTGGCATCGGGGAATTTCTTGGGGTCGGCGCTATAGACGCCGTCCACTTTCGTCGCCTTGAGCAGCGCGTTGCACTGCATTTCCGAAGCGCGCAGCGCGGCCGCCGAGTCGGTCGTGAAGAACGGATTGCCGGTACCCGCCGCAAAGATCACGACGCGGCCCTTTTCCATATGGCGCAAGGCGCGGCGGCGGATATAGGGTTCGCAGACGGCGGACATCGGAATGGCGGATTGCACCCGCGTCGGCACACCCGCCTTCTCGAGCGCGTTCTGCATCGCGAGCGCGTTCATGACGGTCGCGAGCATCCCCATATAGTCGGCGGTGGCGCGGTCCATGCCGCCCGCTGCGCCCTTGACGCCGCGGAAGATATTGCCGCCGCCGATCACGAGCGAGACCTGCACGCCCATCTTGACGACCCCGGCGATTTCCGCCGCAACCCGGTCGACGATGCCGGTATCGAGCCCATAATCGCGTTCGCCCATCAGCGCCTCACCCGAGAGCTTGAGCAAAACGCGGCGATATTTGATTTGATCGTTATGGGGCACGGGAGGCGAGGCGGCGGCTTTGTCGGCTTGCTTTTCGGCCAGATTGTCGCTCATCATCATCTCCATCCAAACCATTATCCCGTCATAAAATCCGGCGCATGTTACGCCCGAATGCGCCGCTTTGCCAGTGGGTTGCGGCGGCTTTGTTTTCGTCAAGCAAAGCGCCTTTTCCGCGCCGCTTTCAGGGCTTTTTGATGGCCGGTCCGAACAGCTTCGCCATCATGATCGAATCGCCGTAAACGCCGTCGATCAGCGTCGCGCTGCGCCGCACACCCTCTTCGACAAAGCCGAGCTGGCGATAGAGCGCGGCGGCACGGTCATTCCCGGCGTGGACCGTGAGCTCGACCCGCGTCAAGCCACGCGCCTGGGCCGCATTGAGCGCCGTCAGCATCAACCGCTTACCGATACCCTGCCCCCGCCAGGCCGGAAGCACGCCGATACCGAGAATACCGATATGCGCCGCAACCGGCCGATGCAGGGATGTGATGTCGCACCAGCCGACCAGCTGGCCATCTGGCGCCAAGGCCACAAAATGCGGCCAGTTGCCCGCCAGATTTTCACGCACGAACGCGCGCGACATGGCGAGCGGTGGCCCCTCGAGGAAGCTCAGATAACGCCGCTCGCGCGCCACGACATCGACCGCCGCCCAGAAGCCTTCGATATGGGCTTCCGTGATCGGAACGATGCTGACCGTCATGACTGGACTTTAGGACGCCATCTTGGCGACTTCCGCCGCGAAGTCCGACTGTTCCTTCTCGATGCCTTCGCCGAGCTGGAAGCGGGCGAAACCGGCCAGCTTGACCGGCGCGCCGAGCGTCTTGCTGGCGTTGTCGATGACCTTGCTGATCTTGGTCTCGCCGTCGATGGCATAGAGCTGCTCAAGCAGCACGACTTCTTCATAATATTTACGGATTCGGCCTTCGACCATCTTGGCGATGATGTCGGCGGGCTTGCCGGAACCGGCGGCCTGCTCCGTGAGAATCGCCTTTTCGCGTTCCAGCTTGGCCGGATCGACTTCGGCGACGGTGAGCGCCTGCGGCGCGGCCGCGGCGACATGCATCGCGATCTGCTTGCCGAGTTCCGCGAGCTTGGCCTTGTCCGCCGTCGATTCGAGCGCGACGAGCACGCCGATCTTGCCGACGCCGGGCACAACCGCATTGTGAACATAAGACGCCACGATGCCCTGGCTGACCGCGAGCTTCTGCACGCGGCGCAGCGACATATTTTCGCCGATGGTCGCGATCAGGTTGGTCAGCTCGTCCTGCACCGAACGGCCGGTGCCGGGATAAGCCGCATTCTTGAGCGCTTCGACATCGCCGTTGCCGCCCAGCGCGATTTGCGCGATCTGCGCCACGGCTTGCTGGAACTGCGTATTGCGGCCAACAAAATCCGTTTCGGCATTGACTTCGACCACCGCCGCTTCGGTGCCCGAACCGGCAACCGCGACCAGACCTTCCGCCGCGACACGCCCGGCCTTCTTCGCCGCCGCCGACAGGCCCTTCTTGCGCAGCCAGTCAATCGCCGCTTCCAGGTCGCCTGCCGCTTCGGTCAGCGCCTTCTTGCAATCCATCATGCCTGCGCCGGTCTTTTCGCGCAGATCCTTGACCAGTTGCGCGGTAATTTCTGCCATCTCAATCTCCTGCTTGCTTGTTGTGCAACGGCGCCGCGGTGAAAATCACCGGCAGCGCCGCTTTGTCGTGGGAACCGGAGCCGCAGGCCCCGATCAAATCAGGCCGTCGCCGCAACCGCTGCCGGGGCCGCTTCGGCAACAACTGCCGCCGCCGGGAGCTCGGCGCGCGCGCCGGCATCCTTGCTGCTGCCCGAAATTTCGGCTTCAATGCCGTCGAGCACCGCTTGCGCCACGAGGTCACAATAGAGCTCGATCGCACGCGTCGCATCGTCATTGCCCGGAATCGGGAACGTCACGTTGCTGGGGTCGGAGTTGCTGTCGAGAATCGCGACAACCGGGATACCGAGCTTGCTGGCTTCTTCGACCGCGATGTCTTCCTTGTTGGTGTCCACGATAAACAGGATATCCGGCAGACCGCCCATTTCCTTAATGCCGCCAAGGGCTTGTTCAAGCTTGTCACGTTGACGCGTGAGCGTGAGCTGTTCCTTCTTGGTCAGCTTGGCAGCTTCCTTTTCCAGCCTCTCATCAAGTTCACGTAAACGCTTGATCGACTGAGAAATTGTCTTCCAGTTGGTCAGCATGCCGCCGAGCCAGCGATGATTGACATAATATTGGCCGCAACGCTTCGCCGCATCGGCAACGATGCCCTGCGCCTGATGCTTGGTGCCGACAAACAGGACGCGACCGCCATTCGCCGCCGTATCGCGCAGCGTCTGCAGCGCACGGTGCAGCATGGGCACGGTCTGTTCCAAATCAATGATGTGCACGCCGTTGCGCACCCCGAACAGATAGGGCTGCATCTTCGGGTTCCAGCGGCGGGTATTGTGACCAAAATGCGCGCCCGATTCGAACAATTGGCGCATGGTGAAAACAGGCATAGCCATAGCTTTGCGATCCTTCTTTCCGGTTATGAACGCCATGCCGCTAGCCACGACACGGCGCCTGCTCAAAATGAGCCCGCTACAGGAGATATCGGGCAAACCCGACACCGGCACCAATTTGCTATTGTTTTAAGGACAATAGGCAGGATCGGTTATCCTGTATGTGATTTTCGGCCGGCCTCTTTGCCGTCCGGTAGCGCTCTTGTACCCCAAAGCCATGCGCCGAAGCAATCTTTTTGCACGTCAGGCCCGACCAGCGCCGTTTGCCGAGAAAAAATGCTTAACGCCGCAATAAAGCTTTAACCACGCAAGCTTTTGGACTATCTAGCTTACCTTCCGAATGGCAGGTGAAGGCTCTGTTCTGCTCGCTATTCGGTCAGCGCGGAAGGGTGGCCAAGTGCCCGCTGGCGAACGCCAGCAATCTTTCCGCCGCAGGCGATAAACCGCTGCAACCACGCGGCCTTATCGCCTAGTGAAGTTTTGAGTGCTGCGGA
>JBDHTV010000148.1:0-4442 GCA_039808825.1 Bdellovibrionales bacterium
CGCAGCCATTCCGTCATCAGGCCGATGACCGGATTGTCCTGCGGCTTGAACTCCGACGACGAGGCGTTCTTGATGCCCGCACAGTTGCGTGCCGATTCAATCACGGCCATTTGCATCCCGAAGCAGATGCCGAAATAAGGCACCTTGCGTTCGCGGGCGAATTGCGCCGCTCGAATTTTGCCTTCCGTACCACGCTCGCCGAAGCCGCCGGGCACGAGGATGCCATGCACGCCTTCCAGCTGCTGGATCGTATCTTCCGCCTCGAAGATCTCTGACTCCAGCCATTGCAGCTTGACGCGGACATTGTTAGCGATGCCGCCATGCAACAGCGCCTCGCTCAAGGATTTATAGCTGTCGAGTAGCGCCGTATATTTGCCGACAACAGCGATGGTCACTTCGCCTTCCGGTTCCTGCATCCGGCGAACGATTTCCTGCCACCGCTTGAGGTCGGGCTCCGGCGCGTTGGTGATGCCGAAATATTCAAGCACCTGCCGGTCAAACCCCTCGGCATGATAACGTTCCGGCACTTCGTAGATCGAGCTGACATCGAGCGCCGGAATGACACGTTCCTGCCGCACATTGCAGAAGGAGGCGATCTTGCGCCGTTCGCCTTCCGGAATCTCACGCTCGGCGCGGCAGAGCAGGATTTCCGGCTGAATGCCGACGCTCAACAGCTCCTTGACCGAATGTTGCGTCGGCTTGGTCTTGAGCTCGCCCGCGCTCTTGATATAAGGCAGCAGCGTGACATGGACATAAAGCGCGTTGTCGCGCCCCACTTCGTTGCCGAACTGGCGAATGGCTTCGAGGAACGGCAGGCTTTCGATGTCGCCGACCGTACCGCCGATTTCGCAAATCAGAAAATCCTCGCCTGACAAATCGGCGCGGATGAAATCCTTGATCGCATCGGTGACATGCGGAATAACCTGCACCGTGGCGCCGAGATAATCGCCGTGCCGTTCCTTTCCGAGCACGGTGGAATAGATGCGACCGGAGGTAACATTGTCGCTCTGACGCGTCGCGACGCCGGTGAAACGTTCATAATGGCCGAGATCGAGATCGGTCTCCGCGCCATCGTCGGTGACGAAAACTTCGCCATGCTGCGTCGGCGACATGGTGCCGGGATCGACATTGAGATAGGGGTCGAGCTTGCGGATGCGGACTTTATAGCCGCGTGCCTGCAGCGCGGCGGCCAACGCGGCGGCGGCGATGCCTTTTCCCAATGAGGAAACCACGCCGCCTGTCACGAAGATAAATCGCGTTGTCATCACGCCCCTGCACCCAAAACTTCAACCCACCAAAAACGAACCGGCTTATTTGCCCATCGGCACTTGCGGCACCGGCTTTTCCGGAACCGGATTCGGCACGCTGGCGTTGGGATTTTCCGGCTTGGGAATACTCGGCACAATCGGATCGGCATTCTGCGGCAGCGCATTGGTCGGCTCAGCCTGACCTTCCGGCGTTTTGGTCTCCAGCGGCTTGGCATCCGGCGCGACCTTGTTGTCGGCGGGCGTCTGCTGGGCCGGAGCATCCAGGATCTGGTTGACCAGGCTGCGGTCATGCCGGGCGTTCTGGTTCGCGAGGATGGTCAGCAGCAAGCTGGTGATGATGAAGGCCGTGGCCAGGAAGGCCGTGGTGCGGGTCAGCGCGTTGGCGCTCCCGCGCGCGGTGAACAAGCCGCCCATCGTGCCGCCGCCGCCCATCAGACCGCCGCCATCTTGGGCGTTGCGCTGGATGAGGATCAGCAGAATCATCGCGATGGCGATGATCAGATGAATGACGAGCAAGACATTAAGCATGGCAAAAACCCCAATCTTTCCGGCAGCTTCACCGCTGCCGAACCTCAAACGCTACGCACTTTCGGAACCCGTAATCCCGCGTTACGGATGTTCTGGGTAGCACGAAGCGGCCAAGGCTGCAAATCGTAAAAATCCCGGCTTTTCCAGCCTATAAGACAGGCGATTCCGGCCCCGGCCCGCGCCATTTATTTATCATACGCGTCGCTTCGACATAGGCTACTCCGGCCCGCGAGGCAATACGCCGCAGCGGCTTTGCCACCGGTTGGCGCACATGACCAATGCTGGCGAAAAGATCAAAGGCTGCGGCGGCCGCAGGATTTTTCTGTTCCGTGGCTTTAATCTTTTCGACCGCTTCACGGCCCAACAACGTGCCGAGCGCCAAGCCATGCCCGCCGAGGCCGTTCACAAACAGCACGCGGCCTTCCTTATCGGCCTGACCGACATTCGGCAGGCAGCGCACGGTATGGCTCAACATTTCATGCTCGACGAAGGGTTTTATTGCGAGCGGCTTGCCGGTCATGCGGCGGAATTCTTCCTCCAGCCGTGGGAAACGTTCCGTCAAATCCTGCTTGATCTTACGCCACAGGCTGCGTGGGTGGTGTTGGCCATCGCCCGCGCGCGAACCGAAAATCAGCCGTCCGGCACGGTCAAGCGACCAGTATTCGACATCGAGATGCGTGTTTGAGCCGGGCAAGCGTTCCTGCGCCGTGCCCTGCGGCAGACTGTTCGCCCGAACCTCAGGCGGCAATGGCTCGGTGATCAGGTTGGCAACGCTCAGGTCAACGGTATAGCGTAACGCGGATTGGCGTAGCGCGCGGATACCGCCCATGACATGGCCGCCTGCCGCGATGACATAGCGTGCCCTGACAGGTTCTGCCTGACCATCCAGATGCAGATTGACGCCGTCTTTCGCCTTATGCAGCGCATTGATCTTCATGTTCTCGAAGATGCGCACGCCGGCTTGCCGCGCGGCCTGCGCCAGACCAAGCAGAAAGGGATATGGTTCCAGACCGAAACTCTCACGCGTCGTGACCGCTTTGCCGTCATCAAGCATATAGACATAGCCGGGGCGCACATCGCAGGCGATATTATCCTGCTTGATAATGTCCCGCACCAGCGTCGGGCCGCGCCGGGCCGTTTCCGCGAGCTGTGCCGCCTTCTCTTCGCCGAGATTGCGCGTAACCGAATGCTGGTCAATTTCAAAGCCGGTGCAAACATGGCCCGCGCTCTTGCCGGAGGGGCCGGAACCGATCTGCCCCGCATCGAACAATGCAATTTTCCAATGCGGGAATTGTTGCACGGCATGGCGCGCCGCCGAAAGGCCGGTATTGCCGCCGCCGATAATGACAAGATCGAACTGTTTGCGGTCGGATGGCGTCAGTTCCACCCAGCGATCCATGCGTGGCCGCGTTTGCGGATCCGCAACGTCGATAAAAGTGATTGCAGGATTGCCAAATTGATTCTTGGGCAGATTCATCGCCTAAACCCGGCATCTCACGTTGCGGGCTCAATGCGCCCGTTGTGGTTCCGGAGTGGCATAGGGCTCATAAACGGGCAACCACAATTTTATTTGCGGCCTGAGAAGGCAATATTGCTGCGCCGATTAACCAGATGGCCTTAACGGGCCTTTTCGCACACGCCCCAGAAACCGTCGGCGTTCAAGCTGACGGAGCCGACGAGGAAGCCATCGATCTCGGCGGAGGTGAGATAGGTTTCCGCAAGCTGCGGCGTGACGGAGCCACCATAGATCACCTGAATAACCTCACCCATCTGCCCCAGCACCTTACGGATATGGCGATGCATTTTTTCGACATCGGCCACTTCAGGTGTCACGCCGGAGCCGATCGCCCAGACCGGTTCATAGGCAACGACCAGATTGGCCGCGGTGTATTTTTCCGGCAGCGATTCACGCAATTGCTTTTCGACCGCTTCCGTCTTCTTGCCTGCATCATATTCAGCGCGCGTTTCACCGACACAAAGAATCACGGTCAAACCGGCTTGCTGCGCCGCCGCAACCTTGCGCGCGATCAAGGCCGATTCTTCCTTGTGGCCGGTGCGGCGCTCGGAATGACCGACAATGACATAGCGGCACCCCATATCGATGAGCATCGCCGCGCTGATGTCGCCGGTATAGGCGCCATGATTTTCCGGGTGGCAATCCTGTGCACCCAGCTTGATCGGGCTTTCTGCTAAAACTTCGGCAACCGGCCAGAGCAGGGTGAATGGCGGGCAGATCACAATATCCGCGCCCAGGTTGCGGTGGCTGTTGATACGTTGCACGAGATCGTTCGCCAGCGACAAGCCGGACGTCAGACGACCATGCATTTTCCAGTTTCCGGCGATAATTCTGCGGCGACGTGACATGGCGGGGTGAATCCGATAAAGCGGTGGTTAAACCAGTTGTTTTGACGCGGCAATCGTGACACAAAACCCCGTCACCCGCCAGCGGTTGATGCAGTCTGGGTCATAAAGCTTTTACAAAGTCTAAACAAGGGTTTTTTCGATGCTTAGAGCCATGCGCGGCGCCGCCGAGACGTGGATCATCAAGGTCCTGATGGTCTTTCTGGTCATCAGCTTCTCGATCTGGGGCGTGGGCGATATTTTCCGCGGCAACCCGCAGCAGCGCACCGTCGCCTGCATCGGCGG
>JBDHTV010000149.1:0-4405 GCA_039808825.1 Bdellovibrionales bacterium
CCGAGCCACTTCGTGCTGCTGGCACGCGCTGAAGATGATCTTAGCGTATTGCGCAATTTTGGCTGGGAACAGCTGCCAAAGCCGGATTTTCCGATCTGGCGGGACGATTTTACCAATATTCTAGCTGCATTAAGGGTGATGAAAAATGCCAAAGCGCAATGATATTCAATCGATCTGCATTATCGGCGCGGGACCGATTGTCATCGGCCAGGCCTGCGAGTTCGACTATTCCGGCGTTCAGGCTTGCAAGGTTTTGCGCGCGGAAGGTTATCGTATCATCCTTGTTAACTCCAATCCGGCGACGATCATGACCGATCCGAACCTGGCGGACGCGACCTATATCGAGCCGATCACGCCCGCTATGGTCGCCAAAATTCTGGAACGCGAGAAGCCGGACGCGCTGCTGCCGACGATGGGCGGGCAAACCGCGCTCAATACGGCGCTCGCGCTTGCCAAGGACGGCACGCTCGCGCGTCTCGGCGTGGAACTGATCGGCGCCAACCGCGAGGCGATCGAGAAGGCCGAAGACCGTCTGCTGTTCCGGCAGGCAATGGACAAGATCGGGCTTGAATCGCCGCGCAGCCGCCTCGTCAAGTCGCAGGCTGAAGCGGTCGAGGCCTTGGCCGATGTGGGGCTGCCCGCGATTATCCGTCCCAGCTTCACGCTCGCGGGCACCGGTGGCGGCATCGCCTATAACCGCAACGAGTATAATGAAATCATTGCGCATGGCCTCAGCGTCAGCCCGGTGCATGAAGTGCTGGTTGAAGAGTCGGTGCTCGGCTGGAAGGAATATGAGATGGAGGTCGTGCGCGACCGCAACGACAACTGCATCATCATCTGCTCGATCGAGAATGTCGATCCGATGGGCGTGCATACCGGCGACAGCATCACGGTCGCGCCGGCGCTGACGTTGACCGATAAGGAATATCAGATCATGCGCAACGCCTCGATCGCGGTGCTGCGCGAGATCGGTGTCGATACCGGCGGTTCCAACGTGCAGTTTGCCGTCAACCCCGCCGATGGGCGTATGGTTGTCATCGAGATGAACCCGCGCGTCAGCCGTTCTTCGGCGCTCGCGAGCAAGGCGACGGGTTTTCCCATCGCCAAGGTCGCGGCGCGTTTGGCGGTTGGCTATACGCTCGATGAATTGCAGAACGATATTACCGGCGTGACGCCGGCTGCGTTCGAACCGACAATTGATTATACCGTCACCAAAATTCCGCGTTTCGCGTTCGAGAAATTCCCGGGCTCCGAGCCAACACTGACAACCGCGATGAAATCGGTCGGCGAAGTCATGGCGATCGGGCGTTGCTGGCAGGAATCGGTGCAGAAAGCGTTGCGCGGGCTGGAATATGGCTATCAGGGGTTCTCGGAGATCAAGTTGCCGGACAACGACCGCCAGACGCTGATGAAGGCGCTGTCGCGGCCGACGCCGGACCGGCTGCTCGTCATCGCGCAGGCGCTGCGTCAGGGCATGACGGTCAGCGAAATTTGTGCCGTCTGCAAATATGATCCGTGGTTTGTCGCGCAGATCGCCGAGATCGTGCAAATGGAGCAGGCGTTGCAGGCGGAAGGCGTGCCGCAGAATGTTGCTGCATGGCGGCGCGTCAAGCGGATGGGCTTTTCCGACAAGCGCATCGGCGAACTGACGGGCAAGACGGAAGCTGATATCGCGCAGCTGCGCCGTGCAGCCAATGTCCGCCCGATCTATAAGCGTATTGATACTTGCGCGGCGGAATTCGCGTCGCTCACCCCCTATCTCTATTCCAGTTACGAAGGTGTTGGCACGGCGGGCGGCATCTGCGAGGCGCAACCGAGCGACAAGCGCAAGGTTGTTATCCTGGGCGGCGGACCCAACCGTATCGGGCAGGGGATCGAGTTTGATTATTGCTGTGTTCATGCCGCTTACGCGTTGCGCGAAGCCGGGATTGAGACCATCATGGTCAACTGCAATCCGGAAACGGTTTCGACCGATTACGATACGTCTGACCGACTGTATTTCGAGCCCCTGACGGCGGAAGATGTCATCGAGCTTATTCATGTCGAGCAAAGCCGCGGGCAACTGCTCGGCGTCATCGTACAATATGGCGGCCAGACGCCGCTTAAGCTCGCGGACGCGCTGCAGCAGGCGGGTATCCCAATTCTTGGCACGCCGGTTGACGCGATTGATCTGGCGGAAGATCGGGAGCGCTTCCAGGTGCTGCTGCATAAGCTGGGGTTGCAGCAACCCGCCAATGGCACGGCGCGGAATCTCGCCGAGGCCGTTGCGGCGGCCAACCGTGTCGGTTATCCCATCGTCATCCGTCCCTCTTATGTGCTCGGCGGGCGGGCGATGGAGATTGTTTACGACCAGCAGGGACTGGAGCGTTACCTGGAACGCGCTGTGCAGGTTTCCGGTGATAACCCCGTGCTCATCGACAGCTATCTGCAGAACGCGACCGAGGTCGATGTCGATGTGCTCGCCGATCATGATACCGTATTCGTTGCGGGCATCATGGAGCACATCGAGGAAGCGGGGATTCATTCCGGCGACAGTGCCTGCAGCCTGCCGCCCTACAGCCTTAAACCTGAAATCACGCAGGAAATCGCGCGGCAATCCGAGCTGCTGGCGAAGGCCATCGGCGTCGTCGGACTGATGAATGTCCAATTCGCGGTCAAGGATGGCAAGGTCTATATCCTTGAAGTCAATCCGCGTGCGTCGCGTACCGTGCCGTTCGTCGCCAAGGCAACGGGCGTGCCCGTGGCCAAAATCGCGGCGCGGGTCATGGCGGGCGAGAAGCTGGCATCGTTCAAGCTCAAGCCGGTGGCGATGCGCCATGTCGCAGTTAAGGAAGCCGTGTTCCCGTTCGCACGCTTTCCCGGTGTGGATGTTATCCTCGGCCCGGAAATGCGCTCGACCGGCGAGGTCATGGGGCTCGACCGCGATTTCGCGCGCGCTTATGCCAAGGCGCAACTCGGCGCGGGCGAGCAATTGCCACTCAAGGGCACCTGTTTTATCTCGGTGCGCGACAGCGACAAGGCGGCCATCGTGCCGGTGGCACAAAGGCTGCATGCATGCGGTTTTACGATTGTCGCCACGGCGGGAACAGCGAAGGTGCTGCAGTCAGCGGGGCTGACGGTGAAGGCCGTCAACAAGGTTTATGAGGGGCAGCCGCATATCGTCGATGAAATGATCAATGGCGCGGTGCAGCTGGTGGTCAATACCACAGAGGCCAATCAGGCTGTCCTGCATGACAGTTTCAGCCTGCGCCGCACGGCGTTGATGAACAAAATCCCCTATCAGACGACGGTCGCCGGGGCGCGCGCGGTGGCGGATGCCATTCATGCATTGCAAACCAGCACCCTTGCGCCGGAGCCGCTGCAAGACTATCTTAAGGTCTAAAGCAAGGAGACGAGCACGGCAGCAACGCGCAGGCGTTGGTGGTGTGCTTTTGTCTTTGTTTTATAAAGAAAATCAGGGAGCGATGATGACCGACAAAATCCCCATGACCCTCACGGGTTTCGAACGTCTCGAGGACGAGCTGCGCCATCTCAAGAGTACGGAGCGTCCGGCTGTGGTCAAGGCGATTGCGGAAGCGCGCGAGCATGGCGATTTATCGGAGAATGCCGAATATCATGCTGCCCGCGAACGCCAGAGCTTTATCGAAGGGCGCATTCTGGAGCTCGAGGACAAGATCAGCCGTGCCGAGGTCATCGACGTCGCCAAGCTCAGCGGCAAGGTCATCAAGTTCGGGGCAACCGTATCGCTGATCGACGATGACTCGGGCGAAGAAGTGCGTTATCAAATCGTCGGTCAGGACGAAAGCGATATCAAGGACGGACGGCTTTCGATCACGGCGCCGCTGGCGCGTGCGCTGATCGGCAAGACGGTCAAAGATATGGTCGAAGTCAGTACGCCCGGCGGTTCAAAATCGTACGAGATCGTCAAGGTACAGTATAAGTAAAGCGCATTCCGCGCCCGTATCTCTTACTCTCAGCGGTTATCGATGCAGAATATTCAATATCTGGTCGAGCATTACGGCTCGCTGTTTTATATCATCACATTCTTCTGGGCGCTTATCGAAGGCGAGACATTCCTGATTTTCGCCGGGTTCTTCGTTTCCCAGGGTTATTTGAGCCTGCCGTGGCTTATTCTGGCCGCCGGGCTCGGCACGACAGTCGGCGATTTCGGCTGCTTCTGGCTGGGGCGCAAATACGGCACCAAGCTCGTCGCGAAAATGCCCAAGCTGGCGGCGGGGCAAGCCAAGGTGATCGGCTGGATCGAGAAACACGATGTCGGTTTCATCCTGGCTTACCGTTTCATTTACGGGCTGCGCAATATCAGCGCCATCGCCATTGGCACCAGCCATATCAGCTGGCAGCGCTATCTGTTCCTCAATTTCTGCGGCGCTTTTGTCTGGGCGAT
>JBDHTV010000150.1:0-4394 GCA_039808825.1 Bdellovibrionales bacterium
TGCGCCGCCGGTTGTTTTTCGCAACGGCGCTTCGGCGCTGCAACCATGTAAAAATGAATAATCCGTAAACAAATCGCTGCAACCGCCGGTATATTTATGGTTAAGCCGTCAGGCTTAATGGCGTATTAAGCATCCTCTGTCATGCTGGCCATAAGTGGTCAAAGGTTTGCCGCGGGCAAGCCCGGATACCGCGAGGAATTGGCGGATCAAATGATGACTGTCTTGCAACCCTTCCACCTCACTTTCATGCTGGCGGCGGCCTTTCTGCTCGTGACCGCGGCTGTGTTCGATGCGCGGTCCTTCCGCATCCCCAACTGGGTTTGGATGGGCCTCCTCGGTACGTTCCCGCTTTATGTAATTTCCGCCGCGCAGGAAATTGAGTGGTTGCATCATGTCGGCGTTTTCGCCGTGGTGCTGGTGATCGGTTTTGCCCTGTTTGCCGGGAACTTCGCCGGGGCGGGCGACATTAAGATGCTCGCCGCGATTTCACTGTGGGCGGGCCCGAACTATATCGGCGTCCTGCTTGTAATTACCGCTTTCTCCGGCGGTTTGCTGGCTTTGGGTTATGCGGTTTCGGCCTGGCTGCGCCTGCGGATGCAGCCGCAACTGGCTCCGGCCGAAGGTATGATGCAGGTTCTGACGAAAACAGCGATTCCATACGGAGTTGCCATCGCCTGCGGGGGGCTGACCGCCCTCGGCATGATGGCGGCGGCTCTGTTCTAAGGCCGCCGGCGTCCGCTTCGACGCCGGTTTTAGAATGACACACAATGGCTGTCTCCTGCCGCGGCGGGCGGCGGCCGTTGCATTGGTCCGGACGGGGAGGGCGGTGCGGTCCTCGGCCGGTCTGCAGGGGTTTGTTAAGGCATGGGCTTGATGATCGACGCGGAGGCCGCGCCGGTCGCGGGGGAGGCGGAAGATGGGGTCACGCAAGGTTTTGATGCTGGTCGCGGCGCTGCTCATCGCGGTGGGTGCGATCGTCGTCGCGCGTCAGGCGCTCAAGCCGCCCGCCGACGAGAACGGCACACCGGTCGTGGAGGCGCCGAAGGGGCCGCAGGTCCTGGTCGCGGCGCACGATCTGGCGGCGGGTAGCCTGCTCAAGGAAAGCGATTTCAAATGGCAGAGCTGGAGCGAAGAGCCCAAGGAACATATGCTCGTCAAGGAGCAGACTAATCTCGACGATTATATCGGCGCGCTGTCGCGTAACGCATTGCGCGCGGGTGAGCCGATCATGAATAACCGCGTCTTCAAGGCGCATGAGCAGGGCTTCCTGTCTGCCGCGCTTGCGCCGGGCATGCGGGCGATTTCGCTCAAGGTGACGGCGGTGACGGGCCTCGCCGGGCTGGTTTTTCCCGGCGACCATGTCGATGTCATCGTCGCGCATAATGTGCCGGTGCCGGGCACCGATGGCCAGAACCGCGACCGCCGGGTCAGCGAAACCGTCGTCGTCAATGCCCGCGTGCTCGGGCTCGACCAGAAGACCGATGAGAAGGTGACGGACCCCAAGGTCGCCGATGTCGCGACCATCGAGGTTTCGCCCAAGGACGCCGAGAAGATCGCGCTGATCTCCGACTGGAACAGTGTGGTCTCGCTCGTGCTGCGCAGCCTGAGCGACAATGTCACGCCGAGCGATACGGCGGCCTCCGCCCATGCCGCGCCGCCTGAAGCGGTGCCGGATATCGCGCACGGTATTGCCCTGACGCCGGTCAAGGACGAATCCGCCGAAGCGAAAGCCCGGCCCAGCTATACCTGGGACAGCGACGTCAGCAAGGTTCTGAGCCGTCCGGATTCCGGCACCAATACCGCCCGCCGCGTCCTGGTCATCCGGGGCAAGGACAGTTCCGAAATCAGCTTCCAGCAATGAGGCGCCCCGCCATGTTCCGCCTGACAACCGTTTTGCCAATCTTCGCCCTGCTGGCCCTGCTGGTGTGGCCCGGCGCGCTCCATGCCGAAGCGCCGCTCAAGGTCGATGTCGATCGCGGCGAAACCATCACGCTGCCGCAACCGGCCCATTCGGTCTTCATCGCCAATCCAGAGATTGCCGACATCCAGGTGCTGTCGCCGACCAGCGTCATGGTGTTCGGCAAGAAGATGGGCCAAACCACGCTCCTGGCGGTCGGCCCCGACAATACCGAACTCGTCAACCGGCCGGTCATGGTTGGCATGAATACCGAGCCGGTACAGCAGGCGCTGGCCGCTTTGCTGCCAGGCAATCAGGTGCAGGTGCGCGCCGTACCGGACGGCATCATGTTGACGGGCCGTGTGTTCGACCCGGCGGCGGCGGAAGATGCGCGGCGGGTCGCGGCCCGCTTCGTACCCAAGGAAGGTGGCGAAGTCATCAACCGGCTTGAGGTGCAGGCCTCGAACCAAATCAATCTGCGCGTCCGCGTCGCGGAAGTCGCGCGGTCGGTCAATCGCTATTTCGGCATCAACTGGAACAATGCGTTCAAACTGAGTGGTTTCGCCTTTGGCCTGTCGAGCGGCGCGGCGCTGGCCAATACCGGCATCTTCGGGCTCAACAGCGCCCGCCCGGGCTCGCCGACGCCCGCGGATACCATCAATTTCGGCACCGAAGGGCGCGGTTACGATATCAACGGCTTTATCGATGCGCTGGCTTCGGACGGCTTGATCTCCGTGCTGGCGGAACCAAACCTGACGGCGATGTCGGGCGAGACGGCTTCTTTCCTCGCGGGCGGCGAATACCCGATCCTGGTGCCGCAAAGCAATGGTCAGATTTCGATCGAGTACAAGAATTACGGCGTCAAGCTCTCTTTCACCCCAACCTTGATCAACAGCAGTCGGATCAATATCAAGGTCCGACCCGAGGTCAGCGAGTTGAGCAGCGATGGCGCCGTGACGCTCAACAATTTCAGCGTGCCCGCGCTCAAGGTGCGCCGCGCCGAAACCACCGTCGAGCTGGCGAGTGGCCAGAGCTTTGCCATCGCGGGGATGCTCTCTAACAACAGCGACCAGAATATCGACAAGTTCCCGGTGCTGGGCGACATGCCGGTGCTGGGCGAGCTGTTCCGTTCCACGCGTTTCAAGCGCGGGGAGACCGAACTCGTCATCATCGTTACGCCTTATCTTGTCCGCCCGAGCAGCGAACAGCTGGCGCTGCCGACCGACGGGCTCAGTATGCCGGATGAGGTCGAGCGCGTGGTGTTCGGCCAGAACAGTAGCAGCGATGCCGGCAAGAAGCCGATCAGCGGTACGCCGACCGCCGTGACCATCAAGCCCGCCGTGCCCGCCGCAAGTGGCGGCAGCGGCGGCTTTATCGTGGAGTGATACTTTTATGATGCGCCAGATTTCCTGCCTCGCTCTGCTGACGCTGCTGTGCGGCTGCGTGACCACGATGGATGAAGACCCGGTCCTCAAGAACCCCGATCACCGTATCGTCGTCGCGCCGGACGCACCGGGGAGCAGGACGCTGAAAGCTTATGCGCCGGAATGCCCGCCCTGGACGGACCATCGCCCCGACCCGAACGACAACATGCCGCAGCCGCAGATCGGCTGCGCCACCCAGCGCAATCTCGCGCTGATGATCGACAATCCGGCTGATCTTGTGGCGGGCCGTCCGTTGGGCCCCACCGATGCGCAGCATGATGCGGCGGCGCTGCAGCGCTACCACGACAATAAGGTTTCGGGGCTCTACGACCCGACCCAACCCCCGACGCCAAAAGAATAGCAACGATGAGCAATTCGGCTGACGATGTGATTATGCACAGCGAATTCATGGCGTTCGTCATGGATGAGGGCACGCACGAAATTATCCGCACCTGGGTTGAGCGCCAGGGCTGGCCCGCCGCGACCGTGCAGCATGGCGGTGCAGAATTGTTCGCCAATATGCTGGAGCGTTCGGCTCCGGCACGTTTCGTTATCGTCGATCTCGACGGCGAAGACAATCTCGTCGATAGCTGCACCCGGCTCGTCAGCCTGTGCGGACATGAGGCGAAGATCATCGCCATCGGCCGCACCAACGATATCGGCCTCTATCGCCAGATGCTGGCGACCGGTATCACCGACTATCTCGTCAAGCCGCTCAATCACGAGCTGCTCGACCAGGCGCTGCGCCAGAGTCAGGAAAAACCGCAGTCCAAGAGCGGATCCTCCGCCGAAGAGCGCGTCTCGAAGCTCGTCTATATCATTGGCACACGCGGCGGCATCGGTGCGACCGCGCTGGCGGTCAATCTCGCCTGGATGATGGCGAACGAAGAGAAGACATTGACCGCGCTAGTCGATCTCGACCTGCAGTTCGGCAATGGTGCGCTGGCGCTCGATATCGAGCCGAGCCGGGGGCTGCGTGATATTTTGAGTTCGCCAAGCCGCGTCGACAGCCTGATGGTGGCGAGCGCGATGATGGCTTCCGGCAACCGGCTCTCGGTATTGAGCGCCGAAGA
>JBDHTV010000151.1:0-4368 GCA_039808825.1 Bdellovibrionales bacterium
GAGACCGAGAGCAAGGAAACGCTCGATGGCTTCATCGGCACGTTGCGCGATCTCGCGCAAGCCGCGAAGGCGGGCGACGTCGAGCAGTTCCAGCAGGCCCCGCGCTATACGCCGCGCCGCCGCCTCGATGAAACCCAGGCCGCACGCCAGCCGGTGCTGCGATGGAAAAAGCAGTAATCCGGAAATTCAGACAGCGCGACGCAAAAGCAGTTTCTGGCTTGATGCAGGCACTGGCGGAACATCATGGTGACCGCAGCCTTGTCGCGGCAAAGGACTTTCGTTTGCAATGCCTGGGGGCAAAAAAGCTGGCCGATTGCTGGGTCGCGCAATCGCAGGGCAGGCTTTGCGGCTTCATCCTCAGTTACGATTGGTTCAATTTCGTCCGGGCCAAGCCGACCCGGAACATAGACTTGCTTTTCGTGCTACCCGATTATCGCAAGATGGGGTTGGGGCGCAGGCTCATGGCAGCCGTGGCTCAGGATGCCATGGCAAAAGGCATAACCCGCATGGTGGTGAGTGCTGTCCCCGAAAATCGGGCCACACACAAATTTTACCAAAAACTCGGACTGGTCAAAGAATACAAAAAAACCATGCGCTTCCCCCTTGATGCCGGTCTGATAGCCACATTGGCTAAAACTGCGGATTAAGTCCTGCGGTATGGCCTTTTCTCTGCAATAAAACTCCGCTATCCCTAACATTCAAGCATAAGCAGGGATTTGATTCGTATGGCTGATTTGTTGCGGGCCGCGAAGCGGGACGATTCGTACGGCGCGAAAGATATCGAAGTTCTGGAAGGGCTGGAGCCCGTCCGTCGCCGCCCCGGTATGTATATCGGCGGCACGGATGAGCGCGCGCTGCACCATCTGGTCGCGGAAGTGCTCGACAACGCGATGGATGAAGCCGTGGCGGGCCATGCCAGCAAGATCGAGCTGGAACTGCAGGCCGACGGCTATGTGATTGTGCGCGACAATGGGCGCGGCATTCCGGTCGATGATCATCCGAAATTTCCCGGCAAGAGCGCGTTGGAGATCATCCTGACCGTGCTGCACTCGGGTGGTAAATTCTCCGGCAAGGCTTATGAAACCTCGGGTGGCTTGCACGGTGTCGGCATCTCCGTTGTCAACGCGCTCGCCGAGGATCTCGTCGTCGAAGTCGCGAAAGACAAGGAACTGTATCAACAGACCTATAGCCGTGGCCTGCCGATGGGCAAGCTCAAGAAAATGGGTGCGGTGAACCGGCGCGGCACGAGCGTGCGTTTCAAGCCCGATCATGAAATTTTTGGCGAGCGCCTGACGTTCAAGCCTGCACTGCTCTACCGCATGGCGCGCTCGAAGGCCTATTTGTTTCGTGGCGTGAGTATTCAATGGAAATGCGCGCCGGAGTTGATCGAGCCTGATAGTGATATTCCCGCCGAAGCGACGCTGCATTTCCCCGGTGGCTTGAGCGACTATCTCGCCGCAGCGATGACTGACCGCGCCGTGCTGACGCCGCAGCCTTTCGCCGGTTTGACGGAACTGCCCGGTGGGGCCGGGAAGGTGGAGTGGGCCATCGCCTGGCCGGAAGACGGGCAGGGCTTCTGCCATTCTTATTGCAACACTATCCCGACGCCGCAGGGCGGCACGCACGAAGCCGGTTTGCGTAGCGCGTTGCTGCGCGGTTTGCGCGCTTATGGCGAGCTGACGGGCAATCGTCGTGTGGCCGCGATTTCCGGCGACGAAGCCTTTACCGACGCCGCCATTATGCTCTCGCTGTTCATCCGCGAGCCGCAGTTTCAGGGGCAGACCAAGGACAAGCTTGCGAGCATCGAAGCGACCCGTCTGGTCGATCAGAGCATCAAGGACCATTTCGACCATTGGCTCACGGCGGATAATGCCAGCAGCAAGGCGCTGCTCGAAGCGCTGATCAACCGCGCCGAGGAGCGGACGCGCAACGCGCAGCTTAAGGAAATGGCGCGCAAGACCGCGACGCGCAAGCTGCGGCTTCCCGGCAAGCTGGCGGATTGCTCCAGCAACAGCGCGACCGATACCGAACTGTTTCTGGTGGAAGGCGACTCGGCGGGTGGTTCCGCCAAGCAGGCGCGCGACCGCAATACGCAGGCCATTCTGCCGTTGCGCGGCAAGATCCTCAATGTCGCCTCGGCGACGACCGAGAAGCTGCGCGCCAATCAGGAGCTGGCCGATCTCGCGCTTGCGCTCGGCTGCGGCGTGGGTAGCGCCTTCAGCCTCGACAAGCTGCGCTATGAGCGTGTCATCATCATGACCGACGCCGATGTTGACGGCGCGCATATTGCCTCGCTGCTGCTGACCTTCTTTTATCGTGAAATGCCAGGCATCATCAATGCCGGGCGGCTTTATCTCGCGCAGCCGCCCCTTTATCGTATCGTGCAGGGCGACAAGACCGCCTATGCACGCAACGATGCGCATCGCGATCAGTTGCTACGTGACTATTTCAAAGGCAATAGGAACATCGTTGTTGGGCGGTTTAAAGGTCTTGGCGAAATGAACCCCGAAGAGTT
This sequence comes from Bdellovibrionales bacterium, assembly GCA_039808825.1. Taxonomy (GTDB): domain Bacteria; phylum Pseudomonadota; class Alphaproteobacteria; order UBA9219; family RFNS01; genus JAGOHT01. Next base: position 2,516 of record JBDHTV010000151.1, read on the forward strand.
GCGCGATACGACGATGAGCCCGAGCAAGCGCTCCTTGCTGCGCGTGGTGGTGCCGCGTCCCGGCGATCCTGAAGGTGCTGAAGCCATCAAGGAAACCGAAAATCTGGTCGAGAGCCTGATGGGCCGCAAGGCGGAGCTGCGCTTCCAGTTCATTCAGGACAATGCGCAATTCGCGAAGGATGTCGATGTCTGACGAGGCCGCCCAATGCCGCTGACCGAAGCCCAGCTGGGGCGTTTGACGTCGCAGATCGTCAAGCTGCTCAAGGACAAGCAGGTGCAGCAGGCCGAACAGCTGGCGCTGAGCCAGCTATCGCCCGATGAAGACAATGTTCGTGGTTTGCAAATTTTCAGCAGCATTTACCGTGCCAGCAAGCGTTTCGCGGCTTCCGAGGCCTGCTGCAAGCGCGCTCTCTGGCTCAAGCCCGACGACGCCGCGACGCATACCAATTTTGGCAATCTGCTGACTGACCTCAACCGGCTTGACGAGGCGGCGAAACATACGGCGGAAGCGGTCAAGCTTGACCCGAAAAACGAAACGATTTTACGCAACCATATCTGCACGCTGCGCGAAGCGAAGCGTTTTGCCGAAGCCGAGCCTTATTGCGCCCAGCTCATCAAGCAAACCAACGATGCCGATAGCGCGGTCTATCTCTCATCGCAGATTTATCTCTATCAGAACAAATATGCCGAAGGCTGGCGGCGCTATGAGCGACGCTTCCATCAAGAGCAATATGCCGGGCTTAAGAAGTTGCCGATGCCGCGCTGGGAAGGCACGGAGGATACCAAAGGCAAAAGTCTGCTGATTGTCGGCGAGCAGGGTTTTGGCGACATGATGCTGGTGACGCGGTTGCTGCCTGAGCTCAACAAGCGTTTCGCACGCGTTAGCCTGCTTTGCAAACCGGCGCTACATCGCTTGTTCGCCAAGCTGCCGGTCACGCTGCTGGCCGAGGGCCAGCCCGTGCCGAACTTGCGCAGCTACGATTATTACCTGTCCTCCATGTCCATTCCCGCGCGTGTGGCGCAGGACTGGACGCAATGGCCTGCGGCTCTGCCGCTGGTTGCGGCAGAGAAGTCGCCGCTTGCCGTGCCGCCGGACAAGCGGCTTAAAGTTGGCATCGTTTGGTCCGGCAGCGTGACCTTCGGTGGTAATGCCAAACGCGCGGTGGGGCTGGAGCGCTTTCTCGCGCTGATGGCCGCCGTGCCGGAGGCGCAGTTCTACAGCTTTCAGAAAGGCCCGTGCGAGGCGGATTTGACGACCGTCGGTTCATTCCCGCTCATTCCGGTCGGGCATAAACTCAACGATTTCGCCGAAACGGCAGCGGCGATCCAGCAGATGGATTGCCTCGTGATGACGGATACGTCGCTCGTGCATCTCTGCGGCATCTTCGGCGTGCCGGTTATCGCGCTGCTTAATTATTTGCCCTACTGGCTCTATTTCCCGGAAGCGAGTACGACGCCGCTTTATGAATCCGTGCGCTTCATCCGCCAAAAGCGCGCCGGGGAGTGGGATGATGTGTTCGACCGCGCCGGGGATGTTTTGCGCCAGATGGCCAAGCATAAAAACACGGCAGAAAAAACAACGCCGTCGAATCTTCTCAAGAAGATTGACGGCGCGTTGAAAGCGAAACGCTGAATATAAAGATGATCCGGGATTGATGGTTAAAAGAAACGGAGCGCAGGGCTCACAGCCCGCGCTCCGTCGCTACCATTCCTGGCGTCCGAAATTATTTGCCGTCTTTTTTCGGTTCTTCGCTTTTGCTGGCGGCGAGCGGCAAGGCGACAAAACGGGCGTCGCCATCGCGGCTCACGAGCAGGAGCAGGGGCTTGTTCTTTTCCTTGGCGGCCTTCACCGC
>JBDHTV010000152.1:0-4354 GCA_039808825.1 Bdellovibrionales bacterium
GCGCAACCTCGTCGAGCGCGGCTTCATCTGGTTGAAGAGCGCCCGTCGCATCGCCATCCGCTGCGGCAAACGGCCGAAAGCTTACTCGGGTTCATCGACATCAAGTCGATTCGCCTTGTGCTACCTATTCCTCCGCTTGACCTCGCGAAAGCTGCCGAACCGGATTGTTGAAGGAGGCGCGATGCCGCTCAAGTCCATTCGATTCTCGCAAAAATAAGGCGAGCAAAGTAAATATTTTTCCTTAAGTTATAGAAATGAGGAATCCGGAAATTGCAGAGGGTCTAATGCGGGCGGCCTAATGTTAAGTTTATTTTCTGGCTGGGATATATATAAACGAGCGCGCGCCGTGTGAATTTTTGTTGTATGAGTTGCAAATTCAGGGTGTGTCAAGATAGTAAGGTCAGCGCAATCGAGAATTTTGAGGTATTTTGTGATGTGTCAATCTGCGATCTTAGCAGATAACGCTTGATCAACGTCTCAGCCCTATCCTCATTGGAAAGTTGACCAAGATCCGAACTTCCGATCGTCTGGTCCGCTTTTCTCTTGAGCTCGGATAGCTGGCGATCAATTGGAAGCTTTACAAAGTTACTGCCAAGGCCAAATGCTCCTTCAAAGACCTTTCGGAGAGGTTTGGAGCCGATAATTTGTAACCATTTCGTGTCATTGCTGGTGTCAGCACTAGATATGGTCGCCAACTCGCGCTTTGCGTTTAAGGCGAGTTCGATCTCTTGATGCTGTTTTCCAATATTTTTTTCGAATGACCGTGTAGTGTACATCTCGGATATAGCTTCGGAGCCAACTGTTCCCGTCCTGTCGCTCGGTGACTTCCAGAAGCCAAATGCAGCATTGAGTTTTTGGTAACGCTTGTCGGGAAGCCTGTTGACGAGGCTGGTTTCGTCCTGCGGGTCCGCTTCCAAGACTTTCCGAATGAAAAACCTGTTGTTCATATCGTCGTCCAGGCCGAACGCGCGCAGGGCAACGCTGAGAAGCTTGTAGTCGCCTACCAGATTCTCGGCCGACTGGATTTTCGAGATATTCTGAACGAAATAGTCGCGCGAGCGTTGCATCTCGGCGCTTTTTGCGAATACGGCCTTCTGCGTCTCGGCAGTGCGCTCAAGTATCTTCCAGCCGAGGTAGCCGCCATTCGCGACTTGAACATTGTAGCTCATGTTTGCTTCGCGGCGAATAGCCGCGCCTCTCGTGGCAGGAGCTCACGCAATTGCTTCAGCACGTGATAGTAGCTCCTCGCAATTGCGTCGTTGGTCGCGCGGCCAAGAATCATCCGGCTATCGCGGTCAGAGAAGACCTGTGAAAGTTGCTCGATACCAAGGAGAAGCTGCTGATGGCCCTCGGCAGCATCGGCTTCACCGGTCAGGATGAGCTGGCAGATGTAGCAGACGCGCGCGACCGGTGTGTTTGCGTGGTCGGGATGAATTGCATCTTTCAGTCGCAAAATATGCGCGTTGGGGGTGCGAATGGCGATTTTGGCACGCCGGTCGCCGTTCTCGATAACGGCGCCATTGATCAGGACGCGTTCGCTTGGCGCGAGCTTCAGGATCAGACCGGTCATTCTTGGACCTCGCCGCGCAGGCCTTTCATGATACGCATGTTGATTTCAAGCAGCGGTTCGATCGAGGCGTTGTCGGCCATGACCTTGCGGCCATGCTGAACAGAAAAGATCGCCAGCGAAATCAAGCCGGCTTTCAATTGATCCGGCAGTGCATTGCCCGGCGATGCGAGATCCGCAGCAAGCGCGGTCCACAGTTCAGTGTTGGTATGGACGGCGCGGATGATCGCGAATTGGTCGCCGTGATCGCGCGCGTTTTGCAGCATGCGCGTGACGCGCGATACCACCATGTATTCATTATCGCGATCAGTGCGCACATAATCGGCACCGAATTCAGCCTGGGATTTTCGAAATGAAGCAGCGCTCACGCCTGATTTCCTGTTCTAGAAGGCAGTCGGGAACATAGGGCGCCAATCTGGCGCCCTATGTGGTTTTCGTTACTTGAACAGCGACAGAATGGTCTGCGGCGCCTGGTTCGCGATCGACAGCGCCTGAACGCCAAGCTGTTGCTGGGTCTGCAGCGCCTGCAGGCGGGCAGAGGCCTCTTCCATGTCGGCGTCAACCAGCGCCCCCACGCCCGCTTTCAGCGAGTCGGCGAGGTTGGCGACGAAGTTCGACTGGTCGTTGATGCGCTTGGCGGCGGTGCCGAGCTTGGCGACGCCATCCTTGGCCAGCGTGAACAGGGCTTCGATTTCGCCCACCGCCGTCAGCGCCGACGCACGGTCGGCGATCGTGGTCACGGTTGCGCCGACGATATTCGCCTCGAAGTCGACCGAGGCGACGGTGATCGACACCTTGCTGGTGACGGCGTTTCCGGCGGTCCGGTCCATCGAGGCCAGGACCGAGAAATCGGTCTGGCCGGGAACGGGGTTGGTCTTCAGCAGGTTGGCGCCGTTCATCTGGCTGGCATTCACGATCGACGTGATCTGGGCCTTTTTCGCAACGATCTGTGCGTTGATGGTTGCATAGTCGTTCCCGTCACTGCCAGCCTGGGCGGCCAGGTTCTTCATCTCGTTGAGAAGGCTCTGCACATTTTCACCACCTTTCCGGGCGGTGGTGACGACGGACTCGGCCATGTTCAGGTTGCTTTGCAGCGTCTTGAACGACGACTGGTCATATTCCATGACCTTCGAGATGGCCCAGACGGCGGCGTTGTCCTGGGCGTTGGCGACCTTCTTGCCGGTCGAGATCTCGTCCTGGGTCTTTGCCAGATTCGAGTTGATGCCTTTCAGGGTCTGAAGGGCAACCATCGCGCTGTTGTTGGTCAGAATGCTGGACATGTTTTGTCTCCTGATAGCGGGACATTTAATCCCGGTTTGATGAAAGGCCTTCTGACCTGCGAGCTTTGGCCCGATGCCGTGAAGCACATGACCGGTTTAACCGGCAATCATGAATAAATCCTGAATTTCCCCTTTCTCGCAATCGGATAACAGATACATGTTTATTTAAAACTTTCGCGTTGGCCGCGCGCCAATCTGTGCGGTCGTTCTTTTGCCGGACTTGTCATATCCGTCCAGATTCCGCGACAGTTTCAGAATGTCCTGGAACTGGCGTTGCGCCGCCAGAACCCCCTCGCGCGCGGCGCCGGCAAGATCGCGAATCGCCGAAAGCTCGGCCGCGCAACGGGCGGCCGCATCGGCCGCCAGCGGCCGGATCTGCAGCTCGGCCTCGAACTTGTGCAGCATTTCTGCGGCCTTGTCGGGTTCAAACGCCATCAGGGCCGTGCGTGCATGCATCAGGTAGCGGGTCGCGTCGGTCATGCTTTTCCCCCGGTTTTCGTGGTGAGGCCAAGGTCAAGTCTGGCGCTGAGCGCGTCCGCATAAGCGTCGCTCAGCAGGCTGGCGAACTGCGATTCGCCGATGCCGCCGGAAAAACCGCCCTCAATGGGCTTCGGTCCGGCGTATTTTAACATTTCGGAAAGAAATGCCCGCTCGAGCCCGTCGGATATCTCATTGGTTGACGGTTGCCGCACGGCGGCCTGCGGGGGTGTTGCATCGATTCGCATATGTCCTCCTGTTTTCAGTAAAAATTCACCTATGGGCTATCAATTACCTGCTTGCGGTAAATATTTGGTAACCTGACGCTGCTAGAAAAGCGGAATTCCTTGGGTGATAAGGCCATGACACCGTCCAGTATCAGCTTCTCCAACAACTCCCCCGTGCGGGTGTTCCCTGAGAAATCGCCATCTTCCGGTCGGGGCGGGGGTGAGTTCGCCAAGCTCATGTCGTCGGAATGCGAGGAGCCGGTCCCGGCACCCGACGATGATGCGGCCGCCGCAGATGAGGACGACGGGGTCGACGAGGCCGAAACAGCCGTTGCTGGCGAACTGGGGGCGATGTCATCGCCACAGGACAAGCGCCCGCGTTTGGCCGGATCGGCCGGGGATACGCCGCCTGCTGAGGCGATTTCCGACGCGACGGATATCGGATCGGCCGCTGACACCGCGAGGGCTGAAACTTCGGCGACGGGGGCGGAGGCTATCGCGGCCCCCCTTTTGCAGCAGTCCGATTCGGGTGAGGCGGGTGACCTGCCGGCGATGGCTGCGGGATTGATGCAATCGAAGGGCGGCGAGGCGGTCAGGCACGACGACGAAGAAGGCGCCAGGTCGTCCGGAACGGCACATGGCGAGACTGCCGTTGCAGCTGCCAACTTATCCGCCGCGCCATCCAGCCCGCCCGGTGCCGCGGGCAGGAAATGGGCGTTGCCGGCGAAGGATATCGAACGGCCCGCCCCGAACCCGGCGGAACAGCCGGACCTGCTGTTCGCCGACGATGTATTGGGCATGAA
>JBDHTV010000153.1:0-4300 GCA_039808825.1 Bdellovibrionales bacterium
ATTTTCTTCCTCTCCGGCGCCAGCATCGGCGTGACCGGCACCATTTGCGGCAGCGCGCTCGGCATCCTGATCGCCGCGAATATGGAGTCGGTACGGCAGTTCTTCCAATGGCTGACCAAGACCAAGCTGTTCGATGCCGAATTTTATTATTTGTCGGAAATGCCCGCCGTGGTGGAGTGGCACGAGGTGGCACAGGTGGTCGCGATGGCGCTGGTCATTTCCTTCCTGGCCACGATTTATCCCGCCCGCCGCGCCGCGAGCCTCGATCCGGTAGAGGCGCTGCGCTATGAATAAGCCCGCTCTTGTCCTGAACAACGTCACCAAGCATTTCGAAGTCGGCGGCAATCGCGTTGAAGTGCTGCGCGGCTGCAACCTAACCATCAATCCCGGTGAGCTGGTTGCGCTTGTCGCCCCGTCGGGGGCCGGCAAATCGACCCTGCTACACATCGCCGGGCTGCTGGAGCATCCGACCGGCGGCGCGATTACCATCGGCGGCGTTGATGCGTCGCGCGCCAATGACACCGAACGCACCCGGCTGCGGCGGCAATTCATCGGTTATGTTTACCAGATGCATCATCTGCTGCCGGAATTTTCGGCGCTGGAAAATGTCGTCATCCCGCAGATGATCGCAGGCGTTGATCGGCGCGATGCCGCCAAACGGGCACAGACACTGCTGGAAATGGTGGGTCTTGGTAAGCGCGGCGGCCATCGTCCGGCGCAGCTTTCGGGCGGCGAGCAGCAGCGCGTGGCCATTGCCCGCGCACTAGCCAACCAGCCGCAACTGCTGATCGCCGATGAGCCGACCGGCAATCTTGACCCTGCCACATCGGCGCATGTCTTTGCCATGCTGCAGGAACTGGTGCGTGGACAGAATCTTGCTTTGTTCATGGCCACGCATAATATGGAACTGGCGGCAAGGATGGATCGCGTGATAAGATTGCAGAACGGATTCGTAGAATAAGGCGGAAGTGCAGGTTTTATGGCGCAGATGCATCCACCAGAATTGCCGATTGCGGTACTGGCTGATCCTGCGCGCCGTGCCGAGGTCGGGGTTTACCAGCTTTTTGCCCAAAAGCTGGATGACAGTTTCCATGTGTTTTTTCGCCCGACCGTGGACGGCATGGACCCCGACCATCTCAAAGTCGCAGATTTTGTCCTGTTGCACAACAAATACGGCCTGCTCGGTGTCGCGGTCGGCGATGACAGCCTGCCTTATGCCGGAACGGAGCTGAAGCCGCTGCCTTATGCCCCCATCCGTTCGGCCATTCGTTCGCTGATTTTCGCGCTCAAGGAGCAGGGAATCCGTTTTTATATTCCGGCCCCTTGCTGTGTCTTGTTTCTTAACAGTAAACGCGAGCAGTATCAGCCGCCTGCCAGCGATATGGAATATACACCGTTATTCCAGGCTGACTTTGCCGATCTGCAAAATCGCATTATCGGACTGATGCCGATCAGCGCCGGTTATCAGTCGACCTGGCGGGTACCGGACGCCGTGGAGAAAATTATGCCCTTTTTGCAGACGGCCAGCCCCCTGACCGCCAAAGCCAGGATGCCGGCGACAATCGACGGCCACACGCATCAAATTCAGGTTGCGCCTGCCGCTGTGGTGAGCGCAACGGCCGCGGCCATGCCGCAAGGGGCCGCCGCGACGAATGGAACCGGGCCGGAAACCCGCCAGCCGGTGATTTATGTCGTGCGCGCTATTGATATTGTTCTCGCTTTCGCCACAATCGTCGCTCTGATAATGTTGATATCCTTTGTTCCGGAAGGCGTGGTGCGCCGTATTGTCGACTACAGCCATAAAATGTCTGAGCAGCATACGGCGCAGCGCCCATGAGGGCTTAAAGACGATGCGTAAGAATCTGCCTGTTTATATGTTGCTGTTCATCGCACTGCTTGGCATTGCCCTGCCTGCGGCTGCGGAAACTTTGCCGACCAACCGCGCGCAAATCAGCCTGACTTTCGCGCCGCTGGTGAAAGCGACCGCGCCCGCCGTCGTCAACATCTTTACGCGCAAGCTCGTAAGTCAGCGCGTGATGATGCCTTTCATGGACGACCCGATTTTTCAGCAATTCTTCGGCGTGCCGTCGGGCCTCATGCGCCAGCGTATGGAAAATTCACTTGGTTCAGGCGTCATTGTCCGCTCCGACGGTCTGATCGTGACCAGCGCCCATGTCATCAAGGGGGCGGATGAAATTCGGGTCGTGCTGGCTGATCGGCGCGAATTTTCAGCAACCATGCTGACGATCGACGGCCGTACCGATCTTGCCGTGCTCAAGATTGAAGGTTTGAACGAGAAGGTTCCGGCGCTTGAATTGGCGGATTCCGACTCTGCTGAAGTCGGCGATCTGGTGATCGCTATCGGCAATCCTTTTGGCGTTGGGCAGACTGTGACGAGTGGTATTGTCTCGGCGCTGGCGCGTACCGGGGTCGAGATCAACGACCTCAATTATTTTATCCAGACCGATGCCGCCATCAATCCAGGCAATTCCGGCGGCGCTCTCGTCGGCGCGGACGGCAAGCTGCTCGGCATCAACGCCGCGATCTATTCGCAGAGCGGCGGTAATATGGGCATCGGCTTCGCCGTGCCATCCAATATGGTTCGTGCGGTTGTGGAGTCGGTCGAGCAGGGGCGCAAGCGCGTCATCCGTCCGTGGCTGGGACTTGATGGCCAGAGCGTCACGCCGGAACTGGGCGCGTCGCTCGGGCTGGAGCGGCCCGTTGGCGTGCTGGTCAATAAGCTGGCGCCGCAAAGCCCGTTTGCCGAAGCAGGTGTCAAGGTCGGCGATGTCATTCATACCCTGAATGGCCGCGTGATCGAGGACATGGCCGCGTTACGCTTTCGTGTCGGCACGCTCGCCATCGGCAGCAAAGTGCCGTTGCAGATCGTCCGGGCCGGGAACATGACGGATTTGCAGGTCACGCTGGTGGCGCCGCCGGAAACTCCGGCGCGCGACGAAACGGTGCTGCCCACGCGTACCATTCTTTCCGGCGTCAAGGTCGCCAACCTTTCCCCTGCGGTCGCGGAAGAGCTGGGGCTTGATGAGAGCGCGATGGGCGGCGTGGTTGTGTTGAGCATGAAGCGGCAAGGGGCTTTCGGCCTCGAGCTGGAGCCGGGTGATGTTATCCTGAGCCTCAACAATACCCGGATCAATTCGGTCGAAGGCCTGAAGGAAGTGCTCGGCATGGGCGCGCGCCGCTGGTTGCTGCAAATTCGGCGCGGCGGCGAAAACCTGAACTTCCTGATCGGGAACTGATGGTCGTTACCCGGCCGCTGATCAACGAGGACTATCTCGTTTTCGATCGTTTCCTGGCGCCACATACGCCGTGGCTCTATTTCATGCGTTCGAATATCCGGCGCGGTGCGTTGCATTACTACGGCGAGCCTTACCAGGCTGAATATATCGCGGCCTTTCGTGACGGCGCGCTGTGCGGCGTGCTGGCCCATAGCTGGAGCGGCAGCATCCAGTGTTTCCTGCCGGAATATGAAGCGGCGCGGCCCTTGGCCGTCGCGCTGGCTGAGGCGCGGCAAAAGCGTCCGCGTCCCATCAATTGCCTGCTCGGCATACCCGATCATGTCGATTTACTGCATCGCTACTATGATCTGCAGCCGGAGGATTTCCGTAACCGCGGCGGGCTTGAGGAACTGTTCACGCTCGATCTGATGCGCCTGCAGGCTTCCGAGCTGCTCAAGCAACCGCATGTCCGTGTGCGGCAGGCCGTGTTGGCCGATAAGGAGCAGCTTGTTACATGGCGGCATGATTTTTATGTCGAGGCGCAAGGCGATCTTCCGGGTCCGGAAACGCGTGCAAAGGCGCGTGGCGAAATTGGCCGCCGCATCGACGAAGGCGATTTGTTCGTGCTTGAAGACCTGGGCGAGCCGGTGAGTTTTTGCGGCGCGGGCGGATTTTTGACGGATTGGAAAATTATTGGCCCGGTCTGGACGCCGCCGGCGCTGCGTGGCAAAGGCTATGCCCGCACCATCGTCGCCGGAGCGCTGCTGCAGCTGCGCGCTAAGGGTGCGAAACACGCCGTGTTATTCTCCAATAATCCGCAGGCCATTCGCGCCTATAAGGCGCTTGGTTTTACGCGGCAAGGGGATTGGCGGCTCGATTTTTTCCGTAATCCGCCGACGACCCTACCGTTGCCGTGACGGGCAGTAAAAGGTCGAACGTCCGCTCTGCACGATACGTGTGACACCGGTTTTACCGCAATCGCAGCCGGGGCAGCGTGTGCCCTCGCGGTCATAAACTGCAAACTGATCCTGAAAAAACCCGAGCGCGCCGTCGCTCTGCACATA
>JBDHTV010000154.1:0-4274 GCA_039808825.1 Bdellovibrionales bacterium
TACATGCTGGTGTTCGCGGTCGCGTTTTATCTGGCATCCGGCTTGCTGTTCGCCATCGCCACGCTGCAGTTTCTGGCCAAACTATTCAGTGGCAAGGTACTGGAAGGGCTGCTCAATTTCGGCATCAATCTCGCGACATATCTTGGGCAGATCGCGCAATACCTTTCCTATACGAGCAACGAAAAACCGTTCCCGTTCTCTGACTTTCCTGTGCAGAAAATCCAAGCCGCTGCTGGGCTGACGGAAACGAAGCCCGAATAAGCTGTAGCGTTTCTTTGTGCAAAAAGGGCGCATCTTTGTGGATGCGCCCTTTCATTATGTACGCAGCGCATCAATGATGCTTGAATTGCTCTTCCTCTGTCGAGCCGCTCAGGGCCGTGATGGATGAGTTGCCGCCCATGATGACCTGCGTGACTTCGTCGAAGTAGCCGGTACCCACTTCACGCTGGTGCTTGGTGGCGCTATAGCCGTCCTTTTCGGCGGCGAATTCGGCCTCCTGCAACTCGACATAGGCCGACATCTGCCGCTTGCCATAATCCTTGGCCAGGCTGAACATGCTGTAATTGAGCGCATGGAACCCTGCCAGCGTGATGAACAAGAACCTGTACCCCATACCGCTCAGCTCTTCTTGGAACTTCGCGATGGTTGCATCGTCGAGATTTTTCTTCCAGTTAAAGGACGGCGAGCAGTTATAGGCCAGCATCTTGTTGGGATATTTCTTGCGGATCGCGGTCGCGAATTCGCGCGCGAAACCGAGATCGGGCTTGCCGGTTTCGCACCAGACCAAATCAGCATAGGGCGCATAAGCGAGGCCGCGCGAAATCGCCTGCTCCGTTCCCGCCTTGGTTTCAAAGAAGCCTTCCGCCGTTCGCGTGCCGGTCAGGAAGGGTTTGTCGTTGGCGTCGAAATCGGATGTCACCATATTGGCGGCCTGCGCGTCAGTGCGCGCCACGATCAGGGTCGGCACGCCAAGCACATCGGCCGCGAGCCGCGCCGCGATGAGCTTCTGCACCGCCTCGCTCGTCGGCACGAGCACCTTGCCGCCCATATGACCGCACTTTTTGGCTGAGGCGAGCTGATCTTCCCAGTGTACCGCTGCGGCCCCGGCTTCGATCATATGCTTCATCAGTTCGAACGCGTTGAGCACGCCACCGAAACCGGCCTCGGCGTCGGCGACAATCGGCAACATCCAGTCGATATTGTCCTTGTCTTCGGAGTGGTAAATCTGGTCGGCGCGCAGCAGGGCGTTGTTGATCCGCCGAATAACAGTGGGCACGCTATCGACCGGATAGAGCGACTGGTCCGGGTACATGCTGCAAGCGGAATTCGCATCTGCTGCCACCTGCCAGCCGCTCAGATATATCGCCTGCAGCCCGGCTTTCGCCATTTGCATGGCCTGGTTGCCGGTCAGCGCCCCGAGCGCGTTGACATAGGGCCGCTCATGCAGCGACTTCCACAAGCGCTCCGCGCCACGGCGTGCCAGCGAATGTTCGACATGCACGGTGCCGCGCAGGCGCACGACATCTTCGGCGCTGTAGCCGCGTTTGATATCTTTCCAGCGCGGGTCGCTGACCCATTCTTGCTTGAGCTGTGCGGCATCGGGCATTTTGTGCGAGCAGGTCATGGAATACTCCTGATGTTAATCAAGCTGGTTATAAGCGGCGCTGGTCAAAAAGGCCGGTAATTCCTTGGCGGTAATCGTCTGGTTCAGCAGATCGGCGGCGCTGAGAAACTTGCTGCGCGCAAAGCCGGTATCGCCCAGCTTGACGCGCTGCATTTCGACTTCCTCTTGCAGGATGGTTTGGCAGAGCTGTACCGTGATGCGCTGGCCGTCGTCGAGCACACCAGCCGGATTTTGCACCCACTGCCACAGCTGCACGCGGGAAATTTCCGCCGTTGCGGCATCTTCCATCAGGTTATTGAGTGGTACGCAGCCCTGGCCACGCAGCCAAGATTCCAGATATTGCAGCGCCACGCTGATATTCATCCGCAACCCGGCCGACGTGATGCTGCCTTGCGGCACTTGCAGCAAGTCCTGTTGCGTAATCGTCAGGGGCGGTCGCGGCTTGGCGATCTGATTTGGCTCCGGCATGAATTTGTCGAACACTTCGCGCGCCAATCCCACCAGGCCGGGGTGCCCCACCCAGGTGCCGTCATGTCCGTCTTGCGCTTCGCGTTCCTTGTCGGCGCGCACCTTCGCCATCGTGTTTTCATTGGCCGCCGGATCGGCCTTGTTTGGAATCTGCGCCGCCATGCCGCCGATGGCGTGGATGCCGCGCTTATGGCAGGTTTGAATGACGAGACGCGAATAGGAGCGCAGGAAATGCGTGGTCATCGTGACTTGACCGCGCTCGGGCAGCATGAAATCCGGCCGCTTGCGGAAGCATTTGATGAAGCTGAAAATATAGTCCCACCGTCCGCAATTGAGTCCGGCGGCGTGGTCGCGCAACGCATAGAGGATTTCGTCCATCTGGAACGCGGCCTGAATCGTCTCGATGAGCGCCGTGGCGCGGATCGTGCCCTGCGGAATCCCGAGCGCCTGCTGGGCATAGACGAAAACATCGTTCCACAGCTCGGCCTCGTGGTAATGCTCCATCTTGGGCAGATAGAAGTAAGGCGCCGTACCCTTGTCGAGCAACGCCTGCACATTATGGAAAAAATAGAGCCCGAAATCGACCAGTGCTCCGGCTATCGGCTTGCCCTCCACCAGAATATGCCGCTCTGGCAAGTGCCAGCCGCGCGGGCGCACGAGCAGCACCGCGACCTTGTCGTTGAGCTTGTAATCTTTGCCCTCCGGAGAGCGGTAGCTGATGGTGCCGCGCACGGCGTCGCGCAGATTGATCTGGCCTTCGATGACATTCGCCCATGACGGTGCGGACGAGTCTTCGCAATCCGCCATGAAGGTCTGCGCGCCGGAATTGAGCGCGTTGATGATCATTTTGCGGTCGACCGGGCCGGTGATCTCGACGCGGCGGTCCTGCAGGTCGGCCGGAATGGAGGCAACTTTCCAATCGCCGTCGCGGATATTTTGCGTTTCCGGCAGAAAATCAGGCAGCGCGCCGCCGTCATAGGCCTGCTGCCGTTCCAGCCGTCGGGCGAGCAGCGTATCGCGCCGGGCCATAAAACGCTCGGCCAGCCCTTCTAAAAAGATAAGCGCCTCCGGCGTCAATATCTCTGCATAAGCAGGGGGAACCGGCCCGGTCACGGCAAGGTTAATCGTGCTGGCGCCGAAGAGCGGCTGGGGCATTGCAAAGCCTTTCGCGAATACTCGAATGAACGGAAAACACAAAGATTAACGCCGAATCGGAGCATATCATCTCCGCCCGCGCCTGCCCATAAAGGATATGCCGCAGCGCAACGTGACCGATGAAGGCATGCTTTAATCGCAGGAAAATGTTAAAAATATGATGAAAACAAAAACGGCTTGGACATCGGGCTGCATAAGATTTTATAACCACTGGGCGTAAGCAACCTGCTCATTTTATAGGCGATGTTATTTGTAAGCCATCCGGTTCTCGCTCTATCCACATATGAAAGCCCCGAGCCTAATCCTATTGCTGCGACGGGCCAACAACCGCCTCCTAAATTAAGTCGCCATCAGAAAAAACAGAACAAACGCATCCGCCACAGCACCAAGCTGGCGGCCCGCCTTTTTGATCAGTTGGCGGCAGGCCAGCCACTGATCCTAAGCGGTTCAAAGCTCGAAGCGCGGGTCAAAGTCGCGCTCGACAACATGATTGAACGCGGTCTGGTGCCGGAAGACAGTCAGGCCTATTACGATGCGACGCTTGCCCCGCGCAGTAATCGGGCTGTCTACCGCGATATCAGCCATAATCCACTGCCCGAACATCTCGTCCATGCCCGCCATAAGATTGAAGTGGGCCTGGGCACGCAGGGCACGAAAGCCGTCCATGTCATGGGGGCGGATAACAGCCCTGCCTCTGCGGATAGCAAAGCATATGCCGATTCCGGCGTCGTCGTTGCTGTTCCTGGCGGCATCCGTACGGCGCAACAGATGATGCATTATGCCGCTGAGCGCTATCGCAACCCGGATATGCCGCCGATCATCATCGAAAACACGGCGCATTTCTGGGATCCGCTGCTTAAAATCGCCGGCGTCTATGACGACAAGAACCGTTCCATCGTCGCCAGCAAGGACGATGCTCGGCAGCTCGGTATCTATGTCACGCGCAGCCGGCAGGAGACGATATCCGTTGCGCGCCAGGTTATGGCCGAACGTGCCATCAAGCCGGAAAACTATGCCAAGACCACGC
>JBDHTV010000155.1:0-4258 GCA_039808825.1 Bdellovibrionales bacterium
GCGAGATAGGCGAAAGCCTCTGCCTCCAGCGCATCGCCGTTCCAGCCCACGGCTTCCACCGGCTGCGTCGGGCAACCCACCATTTCACCAAGCCAACGCATCATCAGCGGATGATGGCGCCCGCCGCCGGTGACAAGCAGCAGCTGCGGTTTTTTCGCGAGGAGTTGGAAGCCGCGCGCGACGCTCGCGACGGTCAGCATCGCGAGCGTGGCCGCGCCATCCGCAACATTCAGATGCTCCAGCTGCAGATGGCTGAATTCGTTGCGGTCGAGCGACTTCGGCGCGGCGCGGCGGAAATAATCGCGCTCCAGCACGCCATTCACCAAAGCCCAATCGACATTGCCCTTGCTCGCTGCCTTGCCGTCGGCGTCATAAGGCACGCCGGTGTGACGCAGCATCCAGTCGTCGAGCAGCGCGTTGCCGGGGCCGGTATCGAACGCGATGATGCTGCCGTCACGGTCAATCCACGTGATGTTGGCGACGCCGCCGATATTGAGCACGGCGACCGGGCGCGGCATGGTGGCGGCGCGTGCGGCATGATAAAGCGGCACGAGCGGCGCACCCTGCCCGCCTGCCGCGACATCGGCGGAGCGGAAATCATTGATGACCGGAATATGCGTCAGTTTGGCGAGCAGCGCGCCGTCGCCAATCTGGCAGGTGCGGCGCTCATGCGGGCGGTGCCAGATGGTCTGGCCGTGGAAGCCGATGAAGTCCACCGCGCTCGGGGCGCGGCGCACCCGCTTGAGCAGGAGGTCTACGGCGCTGGCGTGCAGCTGGGTCAGTTCCACGGCGGTGGCCGCGACATGCGGGTCGGCAGCGCCTTCCAGAATGTTAAAACAGGCGCGCATCCGCTGCCGGAAATCCGGCCGGTAAGGCACAGTCACGAAGCCGAGCGGCTTGACTGAGCGTTCGCCGTCCGTCGCAATCAGGGCGGCATCGATCCCATCCAGCGAAGTGCCGCTCATCAGCCCAATCGTATGAAATATGTGATTTGCCATAATCTCTTGGAAATCCGGCTCGTCTTTCGCTAGAAATTATGCCGGAGGCCGAGAAAATGAACAACCCGCAAAACACATACCAGTCCGATTTCCTGCGTACGCTGCAGGAACGCGGTTATATCCACCAGCTTACGGATGCTACGGCGCTTGACGCTGCGGCGAGCAAGGGCGTGATTACGGGTTATATCGGCTTCGACGCCACAGCGGACAGCCTGCATATCGGCAATCTCGTCGGCATCATGCTGCTGCGCCGGTTGCAGCAGGCGGGGCATCGCCCCATCGTGCTGATGGGCGGCGGCACCACGAAGGTGGGCGACCCATCGGGCAAGGACGAGACGCGCAAGCTGCTGACCGATGAGCAAATTCAGGGCAACATCCTCAGCATCCGTGAAATCTTCAAGAATTTTCTGCGCTTTGACGACAGCGCGACCAGCGCCGTCATGGTCAATAATGACGAATGGCTCGGCGGGCTGCATTACATTCCGTTCCTGCGCGAGATCGGGCGGCACTTCACCATCAACCGCATGTTGACGATGGATAGCGTGCGGTTGCGGCTGGAGCGCGAGCAGCCCCTCACCTTCCTCGAATTCAATTACATGATCCTGCAGGGCTATGATTTCGTCGAGCTCAACAAGCGTTATGGCTGCGTGTTGCAGATGGGCGGCTCCGACCAGTGGGGCAATATCCTCCAGGGCGTGGAGCTTGGCCGCCGCGTGGCGGAGAAGGAATTGTTCGGCGTGACTTCGCCGCTCATCACCAAAGCTTCCGGCGAAAAGATGGGCAAGAGCGTTTCCGGTGCCGTCTGGCTCAAGGCGGAGAAACTTTCGCCTTATGATTACTGGCAGTTCTGGCGCAATACGGAAGACGCCGATGTCGGCCGTTTCCTGCGCCTGTTCACGGATATGCCGCTCGCGGAAATCGCGAAGCTCGAACAGCTCAAGGATGCCGAGATCAACGAGGCCAAGAAAATTCTGGCGACGGAAGCGACCAAGCTTTGCCACGGCATCGCCGCGGCGGAACAGGCGGCGGGCACGGCGGCGCAGGCTTTTGCCGGCGGCAGAGCGGAAGGTTTGCCGACTTATCAGCTCACGGCGGGCGAAACGCCGCGTGTGGTTGATATCATCGTCAAGCTAGGGCTCGCGGCCTCAGCCGGTGAAGCGAAGCGGCTGATCGAGCAAGGCGGCGTGAAGCTCAATGACGCGCCGGTGGCTGGCATTACCGCGACGCTGAGCGCGAACGACCTCGGTGCCGAAGGCAGCGCGCGCCTCGTCGTCGGCAAAAAGCGGCATGGGGTGGTGAGGCTGGGCTAAATCCTGGATTCTAGAAGATCCCTGGAACTGTTGCAGTAGGGATGAACTATTTGTGCGTTGGCTTGCAGTCCTTTTCCGCCATCACGAATGCGCTGAATATGGTCATATGTAACTGATTTCCGGGGGTCAAGTTTGCCTTTGCATATGGGGCAAATCATGGCGGTTTTAAGGGCAGAATTTATAAACACCTCGTCTTTGACCTCATCGGTGAAGTGTATTGGATTCTTATTTGCCACTACATCGAAGACTCGTCCCTTAAGCCCTATATGCTGCATAGCAGTTTCTGATGTAACTTTTTTCCAGAGGCAAATTCTGAAATAAGGAACAGAAATAGACTTGCAATATTTTGCACTCTTTGTGACTTGCTCATATTCTGAAGCATAATTCCTATCAATGACTTGTTCTCAATTAAGAAGCGTTCGAGTTCCTCCCTGGCCTTTGTGAATTTTACAAAAAAACTGGATCATTATCGGCTGACTTTTGCGCAATCAAAGATACCATTCCCAGCAACATGAAGCGGCTATGCTTGCCGCGTTCATTATAGAAATAAACTGCGGGATGCAGTCCTAAGCTTCCTGGTTCTTTACCTGTTATGCGCTTCAAGGATTTTAAGGCAAGCGCTAACACTGTCTTTGTTCCGGAACCGTCTTCATCGTCGGCATAATCCGTTATTGTTTTCAGCTTAGTTTTTCCCTTTTCTGTTTTGTATTGTGAGGCACTAATTGTTAAAAGCTCTATTAATATGGAAAGTGCGTTAAGTGGTGATGCCACCCCACCCAGGGACAAGTCTAACGTTCTCGTGGGTGAATCTGTTTCGGGTTCAAACAGCAAGTCGTATAGCTCTGAGGACAATTCTTGAATTCTTGTTTGATCTTCAATTTTAAATGCAGACCAGTATTTATGGCCAGTTCCAGCTCTAATGATTGAGCGAGCACCTATTGCAATTGGTTTTCTTCTATTTCGAATTAGAGATTCCTCTATTTCGTCTAGAGGTGTTCCCTGTGAATTAATCTTATAGAACGATGACTCGGCCACAAGAGGTGAACCCTGCACCCACTGTACCTGTATGCTTCTTGTCACCAGTAAATTCGCTCGTCTTTCGTTCTGGCTATTTCCTGTATGTCCAACCAAGCTATTCAGTGTCGAGTAGCGCCCAACACGAGCTTCTATGATTTTCCTAGCTTTCTTAGCGATGTTCTTTTGGTCGTTTGAAACTTCCCCATTGTAGAATTGGGTAGAGATACCTAAATCACCATAATCATCATTCATCCAAGCTCGGAGTGCACTAAGTCTATGTCCACCATCGAGAATGAATATATAGTTTGGTGACTTCCATAAAATCAAAGAGGGTATAATCTCATTGTCCAAGAAACTGGCAATAAATGTAGCAATTTGATCTGCACTCCAATGATTTGTTTCTCGTTGGAAGTCAGGCTTGCGTAGCAGCTTTAATTGAGGGCTCTTCTCCTCAAGATATGAAATTGGAAAGCTGTTGAATAAATCCAAAGTAAATTCTTGATCGTCATGAACGCCAAAGTCCTCTCGTGGAATCATTGCGTCCAAGTTTACTCGTTGCTTCATTTTTACTCCAACTTCAACAGGGTTATATTATTTAGTCTTCTCCCCCTCCAGATACGCCGCTTGCACATCCGGGTTTGCGAGCAGTTCCGCGCCGGAGCCGGAGAGCGTGATCTGCCCCGTCACCATGACATAGCCGCGATGCGCGAGGCGCAACGCATGATGCGCGTTTTGCTCCACGAGGAAAATCGTGGTGCCCAGCTCGGCATTGATGGTTTTGAGGATGGAGAAAATCTGCTTCACGATCAGCGGTGCGAGGCCGAGTGAAGGTTCGTCGAGCAACAGCAGTTTGGGGCGTGCCATCAACGCGCGGCCAATCGCCAGCATTTGCTGCTCGCCGCCGGAGAGTGTGCCGCCGCGCTGTTCGGCGCG
>JBDHTV010000156.1:0-4230 GCA_039808825.1 Bdellovibrionales bacterium
TAAAATTAAATAAAGTTGACCTTTTTCCTGAATTCCCGCATGAAAACCGCTGTCGATTATTCGCAGAGTGCCAATGCCCAAGACCGCAACGCCGCATGATGATATCGCCGCCCTGAGCTTCGAGGCGGCGCTGGCCGAGCTGGAGCAGCTGGTCAAGCAGCTCGAGGACGGCAAGGCCAAGCTTGATGACGCCATCGGCGCCTATGAGCGCGGCAGTTTGCTGCGCCAGCATTGCGAGCGTAAACTGCGCGAAGCGCAGCTCAAGATCGAGCAAATCACGCAACAGGCCGATGGCGCCGTGGCCGCCAAGCCCTTTGCCACCTGACTTTTCCGGAAAGAGCGAACCCATGCCCTCCTTGCATCCAAACCTGTCCGCCACCATGGCCGAGGCCGCCACCGCCGTCGAACGCATGCTCGACCGGCTGCTGCCGCATTCGGGCTTCGCCGAAAGCCGCCTGTTTGAAGCGATGCGCTATAGCGCGCTGGGCGGCGGCAAGCGCCTGCGGCCTTTCCTCGTGCTCAACAGCGCGAGCCTGTTCAATGTCAACGAAGTCTGCGCGCTGCGCACCGCGGCGGCGGTGGAAGCCATCCATTGCTATTCGTTGATCCATGACGATCTGCCCGCGATGGACGACAGCGATCTGCGCCGGGGCAAGCCGACGCTGCACAAGCAATATGACGAGGCGACCGCTATTCTGGCGGGCGACGCGCTGCTGACCGTGGCCTTTGAAATCCTCGGCGATTCCGATACCCATGAAGACCCCAAGGTGCGGTGTCAGCTGGTGACCGAGCTGGCGCGCGCCGCAGGCGCGAACGGCATGGTCGGCGGCCAGATGCTCGATCTCATCGCCGAAACCACGGCGCTCGATATCGGCGCGATCACGCGTTTGCAGCGCATGAAGACCGGCGACCTGATTGCGTTCTCGGCTGTTGCCGGGGCCATCCTCGGCCGCGCGCCGTCGCAGCATTATATGGCGCTGCGCAATTACGCCCATGATCTCGGCCTTGCTTTCCAGATCATCGACGATCTGCTCGATTATGAAGGCACGGAAGCCGAAGTCGGCAAGTCGGTGCAGCGTGACGCGGCGGCGGGCAAGGCGACCTTCGTCACCATTCTCGGCGCCGAGCGCGCCCGCGCGCAAGCGCATCTGCTGTCCGAGCAGGCCATCCGCCATCTGAGCGTCTTCGCGGGCCGGGCGGAAAATCTGGCCGCCGTCGCCCGTTTCGTGGTCGAGCGCCGCAGCTAGGGCGAACCGGCGCGCCGCCCCGGCGGGGACAAAAACGCTGCTCTAACAATCTTTTAACCATCATGCCGTTAAGTGGAGCAGGTGGTTCGGCATTGTTTTGCTTGGACGGCGTTATTTTTTATGTCTCAATGAATGATGCAATTTTTGCAAACCCATAGCGCGCGTTTGAGCGTCGTTGGCCTGCTCGTCGCCCTGCTGGCGCTGCTGGGGGTGTTTGCCGCGGCCTGGAGCGCACTGGCCGCGCTGGGTTTTGTGTTCGCCTTCGCCATGTTCCTGACCACAACCGTGCTCTGGCAGCATCGCGCGCTCGGGCAGCAGCAGCAGGCGCTGACCACGGCGCAGCGGCAGGTCCATGAGCAGAATGCGCTGCTCGAAACCTGCGAAGCCGCCTGGTGCCTGTTCAACCGCGAAGGCGTACTGCTGAAGTCCAATTTGTTCGAGAAGGCGTTGCTCGACGACAGCCTGCATCATTTCGACGACCTCGTCGCCGTGTTCGAGGATAGCGCGCCGCTGATCGAACAGTTCCGCCAGCTGCAGAAGACCGGCAATATGTTCGAGATCGAGCTGCGCACGCTGACCGGCGACCAGACCATCCGCCTGAAGGGCGAACGCACCAGCAAGCATGGCAACGAACATTATTGCGTACTGCATCTGCAGCGTATCGCGGGCGCCGTGCCCATCGCGCTGGCGCCGGAAGCCGTCGCCACCGTGCCGCTGGCGCCGGTCGCGCCGCCGCCCGCCGTGGCGAAGGCCGAGCAGGTGCTCGATGCCTTGCCGCTGCCGCTCTGGCTGCGCGATAAGGATCTGCGTCTCGTCTGGGTCAACGCCGCCTATGCCGCGAGCTGCGGTCTGAGCCGCGAGACCGTGCTGGCCCAGCAGACCGAACTGCTTGTGCCGAGCGCCGTGCCGACCAAGGGCACGAAACCGCTTGACGGCAGAGCACTGGCTGCCCGCGCCCTGCAGGACAAGGCGCTGCAGGAGGAGCGCGCCTATCGCGTCGTCGGCGCGCAGCGTCGTCTGCTGGTTTTTTCGGAACGTCCACTCGACGCGATGGCAGAGCAGCCGCACGCTTTGCTCGGCATGGCGCAGGATGTCACGGCGCTGGCCGAGCTGGAGACCGAACTGCAGCGCCATATCAGCGCGCACCATGAGGTGCTGGAAAATCTCGGCACGCCGATCACGATTTACGGCGCCGACCACCGGCTTGAATTTTATAACCGCGCCTATATCCGCCTTTGGGATCATAACGAGGATTTCCTCGCCGCCAAGCCGACCTTCGCCGAAATTCTCGAAGATCTGCGCACGCGCCGCCGTGCGCCGGAGCAGGTCGATTTCCAGCGCTACAAGCGCGAGCGTATGAGCCTGTTCACCACGCTGATCGAGCCGCGCGAGGATATGCTGCATCTGCCCGACGGCTCGACCTTGCGCGTGCTCGCCGTGCCGCACCCGTTCGGCGGCCTGATGTTCGTGCATGAGGATGTCACCGACAAGCTCGCGCTCGAATCGTCCTACAACACGCTCATCGCCGTGCAGCGCGAAACGCTCGACAATCTGGCCGAGGGTATCGCGGTCTTTGGCGCCGACGGCAAGCTCAAGCTCTTCAACCCGGCCTTCGGCCGCATCTGGCATCTCGACGCCGAGAAGCTGACCGAGGAGCCGCATATCAACGAACTTGTCGAGCGTGTCCATCCCTTGATCGAGCCCGAGCAGTGGCGGAGCTTCCGCCAGGCCATGATCGGCTGCGCGCTCGAGCGCGCGCTGCAGCAGGGGCGCTTCGTTTGCGCCGACGGCACCACCATCAGCTACACGACCGTGCCGCTGCCCGACGGCGCGATGCTGAACAGCTATGTCGATATCACCGATACGCTCAAGGTCGAGCAGGCGCTGCGCGAAAGCAACGCCGCGCTGGCGACGGCCGACCGGCTCAAGTCCGAATTTGTTGCCAACGTGTCATATCAGCTGCGCACGCCGCTCAACACCATCATGGGCTTCGCCGAAATTCTCGCCAACCAGTATTTCGGCACGCTCAACGAACGCCAGCTTGAATATGCCAAGACAATGATGGAATCGAGCAAGCGCCTGAAGCTGCTGATCGACGACGTGATCGATCTCGCGATGGTCGATGCCGGCCGCATGGCGCTTAATCGTCGCATGATCGAGATCGTGCCGCTGCTGCAGACCGTGGCGGGCATGATGGGCGAATGGTCGCGCCAGCAATCGCTCGACCTGACCGTTGATGCCGAGAACGGCATCGGCAGTTTCGAGGTCGACGACAAGCGCATCAAGCAGGTGCTGTTCAATCTGATCAGCAACGCCATCCAATATACGCCGCCCGGCGGCCATATCACGCTGCAGGCGCGGCGCAGCGGCGACTTCATCCGTTTGAGCGTCATCGATACCGGCATCGGCATCCCGCAGCATGACCAGGACCGCATCTGGCATAAGTTCGAGCGCAGCAATACCCATACGCGCCAGAGCGGCGTCGGCCTCGGCCTCTCGCTGGTCAAGAGCTTCATCGAGCTGCATGGCGGTCATATCGAGATTACCAGCCAGATCAATCAGGGCACGCAGGTCACCTGTGTCCTGCCCGTGCAGGCGCCGCTCAGCGAGCCGGTGCGCCATCTGGCGGCGGAATGAACGCCACCGCGCCGTGGCCCCGCAAGCTGGCATTGCCCGATGAGGCAGCCACCATTGCTTTCGGCCAGCAGCTGGCGGGCAAACTGAAGCCCGGTGATATCGTGGCGCTGTCGGGCGAGCTCGGCACCGGCAAAACCACGCTGGCGCGCAGCTTGATCCAGCAGCTGATGCAGGCCGAGTTTCCGGTGCCGAGCCCGACCTTCACGCTCGTGCAGCATTACAACGCGCCGAACCAGTGCGTGATCGCGCATTATGACTGGTACCGTCTGCGCGTGCCGGAAGAAGTGCTGGAGCTTGGCTTCGAGGAAGATTGCGATACCGCGATCACGCTCGTCGAGTGGCCGGA
>JBDHTV010000157.1:0-4204 GCA_039808825.1 Bdellovibrionales bacterium
CATTGCATCAGGATATCGGCCGTATAGCTGCCGAAGGGCCCCAGCAGATTGTGCGTCGTCGTGGCGGGTTGCGTGCTGATGCTGTTCCAGGACGGGTCTTGCGCCGCATAGCTTGCGATCAGCACGAAACAGACCGCGCTCATGATAAAGAGCGACAGCCCGACCAGCGTGCGCAGATGGTTGGCGAGCGCCAGGCGCAGGATGCGCGGCAGCCACGGCAGATGTGTCGTTTTCTTTGGCACGTGCGGCGTATAGCCGCCGCGCGGCAGGGCGGAGCGATTCATTCTCATGCTATAATTTATAAGTATATAGCCGTCAGGCGTCTATTATATATATTTGGTGTTAAGCGTTACCAGCGACGGCATCGCTACTGCTGTCCTGTGTGGTACGCCGACGTGCTGGCAGTGGTTCCGGCATTGGCGGCACTTGCAGGATCTTGTCCGTCAGGCCATTTGGCAACAGGACCGCGCAGAGCAGGGGGCCGGTCGCTTCCTTGGTGTCGAGCGTCAGCGTCGCCGTATCGGCATGCAGACCAAGCGAGGCAAAATCACGGCCACGGACGACGCGCTGATAGCCTTGCACCGGGCCGACGATCCGGCCAAACCCGCTCGTCGCCGACCAGAGCGCGTCGCCCTGATGCAGCAAAACGCGCGAAGGGTCGAACCCGCACGGCACGAAGAGCAGCTTTTGCGCACCGCGGGTAAAGGCGGCGCGACGCATCTGCATCATGATCTGCTCATGGCCGGGTGCCAGACGCTGGGCTTCGCGCAATTGCTGGGTCCAGCGGCTCAAGGCCGGCAAGCCTGAACGGGCCGCGCGTTCACCGACTCTATAGTCGATGCCATAAGCGGCAAGGTAATGTTCGGCGCCTTCATCAAGCAGACGTTCGAGCGTTTTCTCCGGTTCCTGCGCGAAGGGGATGCGGGTCAGCCTTTGCCAGGCTTCTTCATACACGCCGCGCAGATAGACGAAGTCGCTCGCTTCCATGCCTGGGCGCATCATCAGCATGGCGCGGAACATCAGCATCTCATTTAACGCTGCCGCACCGTGACGGCTATTCACATAATCGCCGAGATAGATGATGCGATCGCCGGGAATGACATTTTCGAGCAGGTAATCATGCAGGTGACGCAAGCGCAACACATCGCCGTTCAATGCGCCTATAGCGAAAACACGGCGGGGTTGACCCATGTCACAGAATTTATCGTCGTTACGCTGCACGAGGCCGCTACTCCGGAAATGATTCGAGATGCGAACGTGTCCGGAGTCTAAACGGTTATTTTCCGAGTGCAATGTTCAAGTCGGTTCAGGCGGGCTTCGCGACGGGTTTACGCACAACTTTCTTCGCAGTGCGCGCCGATGGCCGTGTCGCTTCCGGCATATGAATGAACTTGAACGACGTCGCTTGCATGATAAGCTTGTTGTATTCGTTGCCGTAGAGCTCAGGTCGCGCAGCGGTCACGTCATGATGCGCGCTGAGGCACGGCTCGCCGCGCGTTTTCGCCGCCGCGAGTTGCTGGCGCAAACTGGCGATGCTGTGAATGCTGCCGCGCGTCGCTTGCTGATCCACAACATGCAACGGCAGATCGCGCTTGCCCTCGCTGACAATGATGGGGTCGGCATAGGTCTGGGTCAGCCGGTCACGATTGTCGCGGTAATAGTTGGTCGCATCGGCGATCGTGGCGTGAAAGGTGATGAATCGTCCGCGGTCCGCAGCGGCTTGCGGCGCGCCGGGCTTCGGTTCGAAAATCAGGCCATAGACATGCGGATTTTGTGACATCGGTTTCTCAGGTTGTCCGGTCGCCAGTTTAAACCGGAAACGTAGCAAGTAAAAAGCGCGCAAAACAAAAGGGCGGAACTTGCGTTCCGCCCTCACGAGGAAGCTCGTGCGCTCTGACTTAGGCCGCCTTTTTCAGACGTTCCTTGGTCATGACCGATTCAATCTTCTCGGCAGCCTTCTGCTGGTCGATTTTCTCAACTGCGGCCAGTTCACGGGCCAGACGTTCCAGCGCCGCCTGATAAATCTGACGTTCGCTGTAGCTCTGCTCCGGCTGATCGTTGCCGCGATGCAGGTCGCGCACCACTTCGGCGATCGAGACGGGGTCACCCGAGTTAATCTTGGTTTCGTATTCCTGGGCACGGCGGCTCCACATAACCCGGCGGATCTTGGCCCGGCCCTGCAACGTGGTGATGGCATCCTTGATCCGGTCCTTGGAGCTCAGGCGACGCAGACCGGCGGTCTTGGCCTTGGTCACCGGAACCTTGAGGCGCATGCGGTCCTGCTCGAACACGATCGAGTACAGCGTCACACTGGTGCCCGAAACGGCGAAGTTCTCAATGCCTTCGACACGGCCAACGCCGTGCACCGGGTAAACGACAAAATCACCCTTCTTGAACTCAAGCTTTTCAACCTTATCAGCCATAAAACGCTCCTTTGCCCAGCACAGGCCTATGGGCCTGCAAGACGCACGTTGGTTAAAATTGCCCGGTAGTGATTTGGTAAATCCTTACCGCAATGCCTAACATTGTGCTTAACGGATTATATAGCACGAATCAGGGATTCCGGCAAAACTTTCCGGGGTTTAAAATGATTTCATCAACCGGTATTTTGTTTATAACCGGCGCATAAATATTAATTTTTGTGCAATGCAACAGGCAGCAAAGGTTAATCTATCCTGCTTTGTCACTGAAATGCTTGGCAAATTTATCGGCGATGCCCTTCCACTGGTCGGCATCGGCGGGCGCGTCCTTCTTGCGCGTGATATTTGGCCATTTGGCGGAATAATCGCGGTTCAACTCCAGCCATTTGGCGGCAACATCGTTGGTATCCGAAATAATCGCGTCTGCCGGACATTCCGGCTCGCAGACCCCGCAATCGATACATTCATCGGGGTTAATGACCAGCATGTTCTCGCCTTCGTAGAAACAGTCTACCGGGCATACTTCGACGCAGTCGGTGTATTTGCAGCGGATGCAGGCTTCGGTGACGACGTAAGGCATTGAAGACTCCGTAACAATAGCCGGTACGGTTTAAAGCCTCGTCTCGTTAAAGGCAAGTGCTATACCGAATGTGAAAAGCAGGTTAGATTAACTATCAGTGTCACGCGACGAGGTGCAGCATGGTTTCCCGCCTGGAAAAAATTTGTATCGAAAAAGGCCTGAAAATGACCGAGCAGCGGCGCGTCATCAGCCGTGTGCTGTCCGAAGCGCATGACCATCCGGATGTCGAAGAGGTCTATCGCCGTTCCGCCGCGCTGGATCCAAAAATCAGCATTGCGACGGTCTATCGCACCATGCGGCTCTTGGAAGAGGCGAATGTTATCGATAGGCTCGATTTCGGCGACGGACGCGCGCGCTATGAAGAGGCGCGCGAAGAGCACCACCATCACCTGATCGACGTGAATAGCGGGCAGGTCATCGAATTCAAGAATGAAGAGCTGGAGCGGCTCAAGGAAAAGATCGCGATGGAATTGGGGTATCAGCTCATCGGTCATCGGCTGGAGCTATACGGCGTCAAGGTCGGCACCAGCCCGAAGGTCAAGGGCGGCTGATGACGCGGACACGAAGCTTGCGCGCCGAAGAGAGCGCGAACAATATCTGCTCCGGCGATTGCTGCATTGGCGCGGTGCAGCGCAGCTATCGCGAAATGTGCTTGTCCGGCGCGCCGGAAGTGGTGGCATTCGACGCCGCCTTGACGGTGTTCAAATGGCACCATCCCGAGGTTCAGCCTGACCAGGCGCAAACGCTCGTGCGCGGCTGGGTCGAGCAGCCGCAGGGTGTGCTGCATTAATTGTGTTCCATTTTCAGGCGCGTAAGTTTTGCGGCGCGAAGGGGATGACTTGGCCGCTGGGCGGCGTGGGCAGCGCCGCCAGGGTGTCGATTTTTTCGCCAATCGCGTCACGGATATATTGTAATCCCGGCTGGAACAGCTTACCGGCCTCGCTCGCAAACCCGTTCTGCAGCACGGCTTGCACCTGTTGCGCCTTGTTGCGCGCATAATCCGGCGCGCGCTGGGCGGTATCCTGTAACCGTAGCGTCTCCTGCACAGCGTGCTCGACTGTGAGACCGAAGCTTAGAACGCGCGCATCAGCGCGCACCTTTGCGGCTTCACTGCCGGGCGTAAAGGCTTTATCGGCTGCAAAACCGTCAAGCAATTGATCATTCGGCGCCAGCCTTTGCGTCAGGGCGGCGAAATAAAGCGCGC
>JBDHTV010000158.1:0-4180 GCA_039808825.1 Bdellovibrionales bacterium
GCGGCACAGCATAATCAGCCACAGCGCGACGCCGACATTCATCATCCCGAACAGCAAGCCGGTGCGGATGAGCCCGAGATGCGGCACCAGCAGGAGCGGGAACAGCAGTGCCGCGAGCAGGGCGCCGATATAATCGAACGTGAAAACGCGCGCGACCAGCTCCTTGAAGGCAAATTCGTCTTTCAGGATGCGCAGCAGCAAGGGAATCTCGATACCGACCAGGATGCCGATCATCAGCACGAGACCGTAAAGCGGCACGCGGAACAGGCTGACATGATCGAACAGCAAGAAGAGCGCGGCGGCGGAATAGCCGCCGATCAGGCCGACAAGCAGTTCGATGCGTATGAAGCTGGCGAGCAGATTGCGCGTGAAATGCTGCGACAGCCACGAGCCGATGCCCATGGCGAAGAGATAAGTGCCGATGATGGTCGAGAATTGCGTGACCGAGTCGCCGAGCAGATAGCTCGCCAGCGTGCCCGCGATCAGCTCGTAAATCAGCCCGCAGGTCGCGATGACAAAGACCGAAAGCAGCAGCAGCAATGAAAGGCCGCGCGGATCTTTGCGGGCGGGCGCTTCAGCCATGAATGGCGGCGGCGATGATGATGGCTAGGCCGATGGTGAATGCGCCGAGCAGGATGGCGAGCGCCAGATTCTGCTTCTCGACAATCTCTTTCCACAGATTATAGCGTGTGGTGATGAGATCAATCAGCACGAAGCTGACGATGAGCACCACAACGCCGATGCCCGCGAAAATCAGCGAATTGACGACGCTGTGCATATTGATGAGTTCCATCCTAACCTCCTGCGCTTATTTGTGATAATGGCTGCTTGTCCCGGACGTGCGCGGGCCGTGCTGCTGTGTGCTGAAGATGCTGCTGACGGCATAGCCCTGATGCCAAGCCAGGCCGAACATGGCGAGAATGAGCCAGTAATAGGCGGTGGCAGCCCGGTGCATCATTTGTTCATGTCCTCATACCAGCTGTTGGCGTCGTGATCGTCGCCGGTTGCGCCGATGTTCTTTCGGAATTTATCCAGTGCCTCGCGCTGTCGCTTCAATTCGCCCGGCGGATTATTTTCCTGATAGGAACCATAAACCGGCGAATTGTCGGCCACCGGCCCGTCTTCCTGCAGCTTCATATTGCGCACATCGTAACTCGCCGGACGGTCATCGCCATAAGCCGGGCTTGCCGACGTGTCGCTTTCTTCCCAACGCGCTTTCTCGAACGATGAGCGGGCGATCAGCAGATAAAGCGGGAAGGCGGCGATGCACAGGAAGGCAAGCCAGAAGTTCGACCACACCGTGACATCGCGCTTAAGAATAACCTGATAATAATTCGCTGCGCCGATCCCGGCGCTCGGCGTCAGGCTCAACTGATAGGTGCCGCCGGGCACCGAGGAAATAACGGTATCGGTACTTTGCCCGCCCTCCGACCAGTAGCCGTCGCTGTCATAGCCGGAATAATATTCGACCGTATCGGTCAGGCTGTATTGATCTTGCGTCTGGGTGTTGACGAGGTCGGCCTCGACCTCGAACCAGTTGTTGCTGACCGGCGCGCGTACTTCGAGCGACACATTCTCCTTGCCGCCGGGCAGGGTGAACGGGCCGAAAATCTGCGTGCGGCTCGGCTGGCTGGCGGCGTATGGGATCGTTTCGTTGAGGATGGTCTGGTTACGGCTGCTGCCCGCGACGAGACATTGCCCGAAGGTGAGCAGCGCCAGAATGGCGGCGAACAGTTTGGCGTTGCGCCCGAGGGACGCGGCATATTTGTTGGGCTGGCTCGGGGCAATGCCATGCGGGCGCGGCCAGCCGTCGGTGATTTTGAAAGCCTGCTGCACCTCGGCGCTCGCGACATACTGGCCATAGGACCAGTTGATCTCGTCGCGCGTGCGTTCCAGCGACAGCGTGGCGGGCGGCGCGACATAGTCCGCGAGATAGGAGCGGTCGCCGGCTTTGACGCGCCAATAAAACTCGCCCATGACATAAATCACCTGCGCGTTCGTCGTGGCGAAAAGCCGGAAACTCTGCCGGTTAAAGAAGATCGTTTGGAATGACGTGCTGATGCTGCGGCGCAGAACCTCGACGAAGGTCCAGTGCCCGTCGGACTCGACCAGAAAACGGAAACCTTGCCACGGGTTGAACAGCAGATATTCGCGCCATGCGTAGCTGCCGCTGCTATCGCCGCGTTCCATATAGCCGATGACTTCCCATTCGTTGCCGAACAGCGTGCCGCGGCTGCCGAGCGGTAAGGGAATGTCGCGCACACGCTGCTTCGCCGCCGCGATGACGCGCAGATTCTCGTTCGCGACATCGACAGTGCTGCCGCAATGTTCGCATATCGCGGTAATCGAGAGGCCGAGCGCGCGAATGGCGATGCTGCCGCCGCATTGCGGGCAGGTGAAGCTCTTGACCGAACCTGGCTCGTGGCTCGCCGGGATATGGCTCGCGGCGCCGGTCATGATTGGCTCGTGCTGGCGGCTTGCGGAACCGTGCGCGGCTTGGTCCAGCCGGATAGCTCACGCAGGTTGCTAAGGTGCAAAGCGTCGAAATTGACGTAAGCGCCGCGATATACTTCGGGCGGCGCAGCGCCGGCGCATGTCGCGCTCAAGAAGCTGCCGTCCGGCGCGGTGAAGTCGATTGTTTTGACGACCGTGCCTGCGGGCAGGATATCGGAAGGGAACTCGCCCTCATACCCGGCATAGGTCGCTTCCTTGATGTCGCTGACGGTGTAATGCACGCCTGCTATGCCGAGCACCTGTCCGATGGGCAGCGCTTGCAAATCGCGGGCTGCGGCCTCAGGGATTGCGACAGGCCGGGTAATCGCGAGACTGCCTTGCGCTTCGGCAAGCCAGCCTTGCTCGCCGTTGTCATAGAGCATGAGCCACTCGTTCCAGCAGCCGTCTTCCCAGGTCACTTTAGCGCGACCAATCAATACGAAACCGTTATTGCCATCCTTGCCCGTCGTACCGAGCTGCAGCGGGCTGATATCGTCGGGCAAAACGGCGCATTGGCCGATCGCCTCGACGTCGCTGCCATGCCGCACCACGAGCGTGCGGCAATAGGGGCAGACAGCCGTGACCGCGATGGCGGAACGCATTTCGACTGCGGCGCCGCAGGACGGGCAGTTGAAGGTGCTCATCGCGCCGGGCTCACTTGATTTGCTGCAGCAGCTCGGCCTTCTTGGCGTCGAAATCGGCTTGGGTAATCACGCCGCGCTTGAGCAAATCCGCGAGCTTCTCGAGCGCCGCGAACGGGTCATTGCCCGCCGCTGCCGGCGCTGCGCTGTTATTGAGCGCGCCCGTCATCATCTGCCCGAGCGCCATCCCTGCGCCGAGGCCAGCGCCGGCACCGGCCACGCCGCCCGGATTGGCGGCGGCGATGCCGATGCTGTCAGCGGCCTGGAACTGGGTATAGCGCTTGAGATCGCCAACCATCTGCATGGAGGAGACCTTGTCGAGATGCGCCTGCAGCTCTTCCGGCAGCGAGATACTCTGGACGAAGAAGCTCTTGAGCTCGAGCCCGAATTCGGCGAAAGCAGGCGCAACCGCGGCCTTTAGCGTCTCCGAGAATTTGAGCTGGTTCGCCGCCATGTCGATGAACGCGATATTGCTGCCGCCGAAGAAGGCGGCGAGCGAGGTCAGCACCGTCGCGCGCAACTGGCCTTCGATATCGTTGACCGTATAGACCGACGTGGTGCCGGAAAGCTTGGTCCAGAAGGTCTGGATATCCTTGATCTGGTAGGAATAGATGCCGTTGGCGCGCAGCCGCACGACGCCGAATTCCTTGTCGCGCACCGTGATCGGCGTCGCGGTGCCCCATTTCTGGTCGGTCTGCTCGCGCAGGCTGAAGAAATAGACGTCCGACTTGAACGGCGATTCAAACAGCTTGTCCCAGTTCTTGAGCGCGGTTAGCACCGGCAGGCTCTGGGTGTTGAGCGTATAGCGGCCGGGACCGAACACGTCGGCGACGGTGCCTTCGTTGATGAAAACGGCTTTCTGCGACTCGCGCACGGTCAGCGATGCGCCGTTCTGGATTTCCTGGTCCTGCATCGGGAAACGGTAGGCGAGGACGCCCGGGCCTTCCTCGTTCCACTGGATAACGTCAACAAACTGCTTCTTGATGATATTAAACAGCCCCATCGCATACTCCGTCGCCAGGATAAAGGACGGGCGCACGATAGCG
>JBDHTV010000159.1:0-4163 GCA_039808825.1 Bdellovibrionales bacterium
ACTCCCCGCCGTGCAATAGGCTGCCATGCACGCGGGCACGGTCATAGGCGCGGACAAAGACGAAGCAGGCCAGCGCGAGATACACGACATTGAGCCCCAGGCTCTTGAGCAGCAGCGTCGCATCGAACACATGGTGGTTGAGGATCGCGCGCATCCCTTCGAACACATAGGTCGGCGGCAGCAGCCAGGCGAAATGCTGCAGCCATTCCGGCAGCACAGTGATCGGATAATAAGCGCCGGTGAAAGGTAGCAGGATGAAACCGGCCATCCACGCCAGCCATTCCACCGCGAGACCGTAACGGAACAGCATGGCGGAGAGCATGAGCCCCACCCACCAGCCGGTCATCAGCTGCATGGCGTAAAAAGCGACGCACTGCCAGCCGAGATCGAGTAACGAGAAGCCGAAGATAAAATCCACAGCCACGGCGCAGGGCACGATCATGATCGTGGTGCGCAGCAGGCTCACGAACACCATACCAATGGCATATTCGAGCGGGCGCATCGGCGCAATGAAGAGCTGCGCCAGGTTGCGCGCCCACATCTCCTCCATCGTGCCGATCACGGCGGCGAACTGACTGCGGATCACCATTTCCCATAACATTCCGCCCGCAAGCAGCACGCCAAAGGCCATTAGCGGCGTAACCTGCTGCTGGTTAAGATAGCGGCTCAGATAGCCCCAGATGATGAAGTTGAGCATCGGCCAGAAAAACAGTTCGGCAATCTTCGAGACCGAACTGCGCAGCAGATAATACTGGCGCAAGACCAGCGCGCCGATCCGGCGGGCGGCGGGAGAGAACGATGTTTCAAGCGACATTTTTTTGGTCCCGGGCGATATCGAGAAAAACCTGTTCGAGCGTCGTGCGACCATAGGCGGCAATCAGATTGCCCGGCGTATCGGCCACGACAATGCGACCCGAGCGCATGATGATGGCCTGCTGCGCCATGCGCTCAACCTCGCTCATATTGTGCGAAGCCAGCATAATGGTCGCGCCGCGCGCCTGCTGGTAATGAAGGAGATAATTGCGCACCCAGTCGGCGGTATCGGGATCGAGCGAAGCGGTCGGCTCGTCGAGCAGCAGCACGTCCGGCTCGTTGAGCAGCGATTTGGCGAGCGCCACCCGCGTTTTTTGTCCGGCGGAGAGGCGGCCATAAGGCCGGTCAAGAAGCGTGCCGATTTGTAAATCCTCGGTGAGGGTGGCGATGCGTTGGCGCAGCTGACGCACGCCATACAGATGCCCGTAAACTTTGAGATTTTCGAGCACCGTGAGACGCCCCGGCAAATCGACATAGGGCGAAGAGAAATTCATGCGCGGCAAGGCTGCGAACCGGCGATGGGCCATATCGTGGCCCAGGATGGTAATCCTGCCGCCGGACGGAATGATGAGACCAAGCAGCATACCGAGCGTCGTGGTCTTGCCCGCGCCATTGCCGCCGAGCAAGGCCGTGACCGTGCCGCCCGGCACGGCGAAGCTGATGCCGCCGACTGCGACAATCGGCCCGAATTCCTTGCGCAAATCCTGCGCTATGATTGCATTATCCTGTGCCATACTATACCCATGCGTTGAACAGGATAGTAGAATGCCGCTACGCAGAATTCAGCAAGATTTATCAGCGCGCCTTGCCAACCGGCATGGCTGGGTTAATCTGCGCACGATTATCGCCGTACGCTGGATCGGCATCGCGGGGCAGACGGGGGCGATCGCTTTTTCGACCATCGTCCTGGGTTATAAGGTGCCGCTGCTGGCTAGCGCTGCCACCATCGTTGCTTCGGTCCTGATGAATCTGTGGGCGGTGCAGCGGCTGCAGCGTGGACCGACCATCAATGATCGCGTGGCTGCGGGCTTCCTGACTTTCGACACGCTGCAGCTCGCCATGCTCCTTTACCTGACCGGCGGGCTCGCCAACCCGTTCGCCATGATGTTGCTCGTGCCGCTTACGGTCGGCGCGGCGATCTTGCGGCGCAGATTCATCATCGGGCTGACCATTGTCATGATCGTGGCGGCCAGTTTGCTGGCTTTCGCGCCCAACGATCTCCCCTGGAACAATACCATCCTGCCGCCGATCTTCACTTTCGCCGTCTGGCTGGCGCTGGTGTTCTCCGCCGTCTTCATCGCGCTCTATGTATACAGCATCGCCGCTGGGGCCGGACTTATCACGACAGCGTTGCAGGAAAGCCGCCTCGCGCTCAGCCGACAGCAGAAACTTGCTGCCGTGGGCGCTCTTGCCGCCGCCGCCGCCCACGAACTCGGTACGCCGCTCAGCACGATCGCCGTCATCGCCAAAGAACTGGTGCATGATCTTCCGCCCGGTTCGTCGCAGGCCGAAGATGCCGCGCTGCTGCTCACGCAAGTAGACCGCTGTCGCACAATTTTGGCGGATCTGGTGCAGCGCCCCGACCGTTCCGGCGACATCACCAAAACGCCGTTTAACCAGATCGGACTGCAGACTTTCCTCGCCATGATCGTCGAGCCTTATCGTAAAGCGCATGTTGAGCTGGTGTTCCAAACCGACCCGCACAACGAAGGCTCGGAGCCGCAGCTGCGCCCTTTGCCCGAACTGCAGCATGGTCTCGCCAACCTGATCCAGAACGCGATCCAGTTCGCCACATCACGTGTGATTATCGACATGGCCTGGGGGCCGGACCGGATTCGCATTCAGATTCTCGATGATGGGCCCGGCATGCCACCCGCCCTGCTTGAACGTATTGGCGAACCCTATATCTCGACCCGCACCGATCAAGACGGCCATATGGGGCTGGGTATCTTCATCGCCTTGAATCTGCTCGAGAAAGCCGGTGCTTCGGTTCATTATGACAATTTGTCGCAGGGCGGTACGGCGACGATTGTAACGTGGCAAGGACCGTCCGCTTTGGGCATAATCAAATCCTGATATGGATTTGTCCTGTATATACCGGAGAATAATATGGCTGAACCGCAAATAGCCTATCGCTTTGAAACGGATGCTGCCCGCGGCTTGCTGCTCGTGGATGACGATGAAGTGTTGCGGACGCGGCTTGCACGCGCCATGCAGCGCAAAGGCTTCGACGTCATTGCCGTCGGCAGCGTCAGCGAAGGCAAAAAAGCGGCCCGCCAGGCATTGCCGCCCTTCGCCATCTGCGATCTGCGGCTCGAAGATGGCAGTGGGCTCGATGTGGTGGAAGAGTTGCACAAGGTGCGGCCCGATGCGCGTGTCATCATGCTGACGGGCTACGGCAATATCGCAACCGCCGTTGCCGCCGTCAAAAAAGGCGCGGTCGATTATCTCTCCAAGCCTGCGGACGCCGACGCGGTCGAGGCCGCGCTGCTCAACACCAACCGCGACCTGCCGCCGGTGCCGGAAACGCCAATGTCGGCTGACCGCGTCAAATGGGAACATATCTTGCGCGTGTTCGAGCAATGCGATCGCAATGTCTCGGAAACGGCGCGGCAACTCCATATGCATCGTCGCACCCTGCAGCGCATTCTGCAAAAGCATGCGCCGCGTGAGGCGGGTATCATGGTCGAAGATGACGTCGAGTAAGCCGCTTTAAGCAAGCGATTTCAGGCCGGAAGCCGTTCGCGCCGCTGTTGATGCAACATGCGGTCAATTTCGCGCCCTTGATACATGACGATGCCGAGCTCTTGCCCGATATCGATCGCGACATTGCTATCACAATGGCAGAGGATGACGCGAGCCTGGTCGGCCTCGCGCACCAAACGCTGCATCTGCGGAATGATTTCCTGCTGCGCGCTATTGAGGCTGTCCGGTGACCAGTGCAGCTTGATGAGGTCGAAGCCCAGTTTCTTGCGGTCATAATAAGGGACAGTCAGGTGATTGAGGCCGTCGAGACAAACGCGATAGCCGCGCTCGCGCAGATAATCGCGTACGAACAGGAAAGCGCCCATATCGGCAAAGACGTCGATTTTATTGAACTCGATGACCATGGTATGCCGGATGCGCGGCGCGATGCTGGCGTTGAACTTCTGAAACTCGGGCGACAGAATGGTCGCGACATTGAGGTTGAGGCTGACCGGACGCTCCAGATTGGTGCCGTCACGCGACAGGTAGTCGAGCATATGTTTGTCGAGCGCCTGCGTCAGATACTGGAAGAGCCAGCGGTTGGAGAGCAGGTTGAAATGCGTGCCCGTTAGCGTACGCAGATCGCTGATCGAGACATAGGTCTC
>JBDHTV010000160.1:0-4147 GCA_039808825.1 Bdellovibrionales bacterium
GCCTTCGCCCGCAGCAGGTCATGCACATGCACGATGCCGACCGGTCGCTTGGCGCTGTCCGTTACAAAAACCTGTGTCACGCCATTTTCATTGATCACGCGCAGGGTTTCCGCCGTCAACGTGTTGGGATTCACGGTCACCGGCTTGGGCGTCATCAGCTCTTCGGCAGTGCGCTTGAACAGGTTTCGGTCGTCGATGTGCCGCCGCAGATCGCCATCGGTGATAATGCCGACCAGCGCGCCGTTCTTGTTGACCACCCCGGCGCAACCGAACCCGTCTTTGGTCATGACGACCACGACATGGCTCATCTTCTCATTTCGCCGCACGAGCGGAACTTTTTTGCCGTAATGCATGATGTCCTCGACATGCTGTAACGCGCTGCCGAGATTGCCGCCGGGATGAAAATTGCCGAAATCCGCCGCCGTGAAGCCTTTCTTTTGCATGGTCGCCACCGCCAGCGCGTCGCCAAGCGCGAGCGTCATGGTGGTTGAAGTGGTCGGTGCGAGGCCAAGCGCACAAGCCTCTGCCGCTTTCGGCAGAGGCAGCAGAATATCCGCAGCCTTCCCGAGCGGGCTGTCCTTGTTGCTGGTAATTACGACCAGTGGGATCGCATTGCGCTTGGCATAATTGACGATCGTCGCGAGTTCGACTGACTTGCCGGAGTTCGACAAGGCCAGCACGGCGTCGCCGCGCACGATCATGCCCAGATCGCCGTGGCTCGCTTCAGCCGGATGCACGAAGGTCGCGGGCGTGCCGGTCGAAGCGAGCGTGGCGGCGATCTTGCGTCCAACATGCCCGCTCTTTCCCATGCCGCTCACGACGATGCGTCCCTTGCGCTTGCCGAAGGCGCGCACCGCTTCCGCAAACCCACGATTGAGATCGGAGCCCTTCTCGTTCAACGTGCGCGCCAGCACCGTCAAGGCTGCGGCTTCCTTGTGCAGCACATCGGCGCCGATAGCAGTTACCGTGGCTTTGGTCATGCCTGATCCGCTCATAGCGCCAGCTCCCCGACGGGATGACGGAAATTGCGGTTGCGCGGACTGCTGCCCGGCCCCTTGCCGATAATGCGCGTCGCCAGCAAATCCCAGGCCTCCCCGCTGCGCATTTCATCCTTGCTGTATTGCCGCCAGCTGATGTCGTTGAGCCAGCGCTGCCGGTTCTCCGGCGTCTTGGGTAAAAACTGGTCGCGGTAAATCATGCTCATCGGGCTCGCGGCCCAGGCATCGACCCCATTGAGCCAGGCTTCGGCCCCCGCCGTGCTGCTATAAGTTAGCAGCAGCTTGGCCGCCTTGAAGGCATCTTCCATCGAACCCTTAAAGACTGGCGCCCTGACGCTTTCGGCGCGATGCACGGCTTCCGGCTTTTCGCGCGGATGCGGTTTGAACTGCACCTGGCGGTGCCCGAGCAGCTCCAGCTCGGCGATCTTGAAATTCGCCCAGCTGTAGATATCCGCGCCCTCCAGCGACCTGTCGCCGGAGACCTGACCCACAATGATAATATTATCGCCCTCGCCCTTGCGCTCGCGGAAACGCCAGCCATGCTTGCGCGCGCGCGCATCGTCGGCCGCCAGATCCATGACATCGAGCTCGCTCTTCCCGTTCAGGTGATTGAGATTGATGGCCGTGAAATCCTTGCGGTCCGGCGTGAAGCCATGATCAAGGCAAATAAAGGGTTGCCCCTGCTTGCGGCAATGTTCGATGACGCTATCCGCCCGCAGCGCCCAAAAGACATGCAGGTCGGCATCCTTCACCTTCTTGGTACGATAAGGATATATCTTGGTCTTGATGCCGTGCCGGTTCAGCCCGGCGGCAAAGGCCTGTGTCCAGGAATGGTCACGCGTATCCGGCTTTTCATAGATAGCGGCAACGAGCTTGCTCATGGTGAAGGCTCTCTTCACGTCTGGCAATCCGACCGTTTGCTTCAAGCTACGCTTTGGGATAGGCGCTGTGCAGCTTATGCAGGTTGCTTCAAAAAGCACCTCAAGCAAATCGTGCCGGATTGCTCCGAACTGAATCTTTTAGCAAGAAAGCAGTTTCGATAAGTTGCTACAACGCGCGCATACAATGCGAACCAGCCCGCAAAGTCAATGGGTGATTTGCATCAGAAAATTGCGTTCACGACACGCAGCCCGGTGTTGTTCATAAAAAAAGAGCCATGCGTTTGCATGGCTCTTTTTCCAAACATATGACGGCGGTTTTTATTCCGCCGTGCCGGTCGCATTGTTGTCATTGCCGAACGGGTTGGTCGGCATGAAATTGTCATTGTCTTCGGCGCTGACGGTCACGCCTTCATTCTCCGGTTCCGCCGCTTCCCCTGCGCTGGAACGCGCAACGCGGCGGTCCGCCTTGCGCAATGCGGCTTCAAGATCGATGCGCTTGCACAGGCCAAGCAGAATCGGATCACGCGGCTTGATATTGGCCTTGTTCCAATGCGAGCCTTCGCGGATTTTCGCGATGGTTTCCTTGGTCGTGCCGATCAGCCGCGCGATCTGCGAATCCTGCAGCTGCGGATAGGTCTTGATCAGGAACATGACGCCATCGGGCTTGTCCGCGCGCTTGGTCACCGGCGTATAACGCGGGCCCTTGCTGCGCGTGGCCGGTTGCGGCAGATCGCTCTTGAGCATCTTGAGCTTGGTGCGCGGATCGTTCTCGCAGCGGGCGATTTCTTCCGGTGCGAGCTGGCCCGCCGTGACCGGGTTCATCCCGATCATGCCGATCGCGACTTCGCCGTCGGCGATCGCCTGCACTTCAAGCTTATGCAGCCCGACAAAATCGGCGATCTGGTCAAAGGTCAGCTTGGTGTTCTCCACCAGCCAGACGGCGGTCGCTTTGGGCATCAGGGGCTGCGCCATGCTTCTCTCCTCAAAAAGGCAAAATTCTCCACACGCCGGTCGCAGCTCGGCAACCGGACGATCCAGCACACGACTTGTCGGGATCGGTTAAAGTCGTGCTGTCATCAACTCAACGAAAAGTTTCATCAAACACCGACTTCAAGCAACACTTTACCACGATTATCTCCCGATTCCAGCATTTTATGTGCTGCGGCTGCGTGATTCAGCGCGAAACAATGCGAAATCAACGGTTTAATCTTGCCTTGCGCCACCCAGGGCAAAACCCGGCGTTCGACGGCATGGGCCAGCCGGGCTTTTTCCGCCAGGCTCCGGGCCCGCAGCGTGGTGCCGGTGATGACCGCCCGCTGGCGCATGACGGCGCGGATGTCGAGTTCGCCTTTCACGCCGTGCAGCGTCGAGATCCAGACGAGCCGCCCATGCGGCGCGAGGCAAGCCAGATTGCGTGGCAGGTAATCGCCGCCGACCATATCGAGAATGACATCGACGCCACGGCCCTGCGTGAAGTCCTGCACCGCCGCGACGAAATCCTGCGCGCGATAATCAAGCGCCAGCGCCGCACCCAGCGCCGCACACCACGACGTCTTGTCAATGCCACCCGCCGTGACCAGCGGAACGGCGCCATGCGCCCGCACCATCTGGATCGCCATGCTGCCGATGCCGCTCGTGCCGCCATGAATCAGCACCGTTTCGCCAGGCTGCACGCGCGCGGCCACGAACAGATTGGCCCATACCGTGAAGAGCGCTTCCGGCAGGGCCGCGGCATCGCGCAGGCTCACGCCAGGCGGGATCGGCAGGCACAACGCTTCTGGCACCACGACCTCTTCGGCATAACCGCCGCCGGGCAAAAGCGCCATCACCGCATCGCCGACCCGATAACGCACACAATCCGCATGGACCTCCGTCACAGCCCCCGATACTTCAAGGCCGGGCCTATCGGGCGGCGCATCGGCAGGCGGCGGATATTTGCCGAGCCGCTGCAGAATATCGGCACGGTTGATGCCCGCCGCCGCGACCTTGAGCCGGACACAGCCCGGCTGCAGCGTGGGCGCTGGCTGCTCGACCACACGGAGCTGATCGGCATCGCCAAAGGCGCTGATGATGACGGCTTGCATCCCCTGCTCACTCCTGCTTTGATAATCGCATGATCAACCCCGACGAACTCGAACCCGCCAAGACCAAGGTCAAGCCGCTCGACCTCGCCACCTTTTCGATCGGCGAGCTTGAAGACTATATCGCGGGCCTGCAGGCCGAGATTACGCGGGCGCAGGAAACCATCAAGCAAAAACAAAACCACCG
>JBDHTV010000161.1:0-4134 GCA_039808825.1 Bdellovibrionales bacterium
CGGGGGTTTTTGTTTGAACGGCAGGAAAGCCGCCTTAGGCCAAATGCAGACCAAAAGCGCCGGACGCCTTACCCGCCTCTTCGTCCATCATGCGTTGCCGCACCATGTCGTCAAGACGCTGTACACGGGTATAAAGCATGTAGCTGCGGTCAAGCAGACTGCGCAGCCCTGGCGGCAGGTCAGCCATTTCCGGCCCGCTGGGATCGAGACATTCGCTGCTGTCGGCGAGCGCGAATTGCGGCGACATGAACTGATCGCGCGAAATTTCATCGGACAGATAAGCCTTCATCGCCAGCAACCAGGTCATGACCTGGATCAAACGCGCCGAAACCCGGGTATGATGATAGCCGACATGCAGACAACCATGCAGATCAAGCGAGCGGCGATCAGCCTGCTCATGATAGGCGATATAATTGCGCGCCTCGACGGTCAGGGCCACGCCTTCGGCGAAAGTCTTGTCAACGAGATTGTCTGGCCTGGTCATCATATCCCCAGCAGAATCGAGCCTATCGGATTGTCTGATTTTTTTGTTCGCCGTAACTTGACATGAAATGCTTAAAATATCATGTAATCGCACTTGCACAGGACAACGACACCAGCTAGTTTGCCCGCCTTAACGCAATCCAATCAATTGCGTAAGGTTCGTTAACAGTGTGTTACTGGGGCGTCGCCAAGCGGTAAGGCAGCGGGTTTTGGTCCCGCCATTCGAGGGTTCGAATCCTTCCGCCCCAACCATTTCCTTCCTCACTTTAGACCCATCAAGCAACGGCAACTGTTTTCGCCGCGTCTTTTTTATGCCCGATTTGCCGCCTAGTCTGCGATTCTGCGCCATAGATGGTATTCGGCATGAGCACCCAACCAACGGCCTCTTCAGCGCTTTTTATCGCCAATCGCCTCGGCTATGGCCCACGCCCGGAAACTTATGCCGCCTTGCTGAAGCAGGATGCGTCCAACTGGCTTGAAGAGCAGCTCGCTGCCCCCGCCGGTGACGATGCCGCCCTCAAAGCGCGGTTGGCAAACTGCAAGCTGCATATCAAATACGATGCCGCGCCCGGCAAATGGAGCGCACTCGATGAAATGCGCCCGCTCACCACGCTCGACAAACCGATCGAGGAATTGTGGCCGCCGCTCTTTGACCCGCTAAAGCCGGTCAATGGTCAGGAGCGCGCCCGCCCGCGCCTCGACGCCATCACCGCAACCATGCTGCGTGCCGTCTATAGCCGCTATCAGCTGCGCGAATTCATGGCGCAATTCTGGCACGACCATTTCCACGTCAATGCCTTTGCCGACGACCATATCGCCGTGGCGTTGCCCACCTATGACCGTGATGTCATCCGCAAACATTGTTTCGGCAATTTCCGCACCATGCTGGAAGCCGTCGCGACCTCGACCGCGATGCAGTATTATTTGTCGAACCGCTCCTCGCGCGCCGGTGCCGCAAATGAAAATTATGCGCGCGAGCTGTTTGAGTTGCACAGCATCGGTCGCGCTCATTATCTGAACGACGCCTATGATCGCTGGCGCGAAGTACCCGGCGCGCAGAACGGCAAGCCGGAAGGTTATATCGATCAAGATGTCTACGAAGCGGCACGCGCCTTCACCGGTTGGACCGTCGCCGACGGCACCGCGATCGATAACGGTCGCAAGCTGCCCGCGACCGGTCAGTTCACTTATGTCGAGAACTGGCATGATGGTTATCAGAAGCGCGTGCTCGCCACCGAGTTCGATCCTTTTGCTCCTCCGATGGCCGACGGCCGCAAGGTGCTG
This sequence comes from Bdellovibrionales bacterium, assembly GCA_039808825.1. Taxonomy (GTDB): domain Bacteria; phylum Pseudomonadota; class Alphaproteobacteria; order UBA9219; family RFNS01; genus JAGOHT01. The sequence continues at coordinate 1,768 of JBDHTV010000161.1, forward strand.
GACCTGATCGCCGCTCATCCGGCGACAGCGCAAAACCTCGCCACGAAGCTCTGCCGCCGTATGGTCGGCCCGAACGCATCACCCGCTTTAATCGCCCAGGTTGCAGAACATTGGCAAAAGACCGTGGCCGCGACCGATCAAATAGCGCAGGCGATCCGCCTGATTGCGGCCGCGCCGGAATTTCAGCAATCCAGCGGCAGCAAGGTGAAACGCCCCCTCGCCCTGATGGCCACCTACGTCCGTATCATGGGCTATGACTTCACCCCCAGTGAAGGACTGTTCAACCAGCTCGCCAATGCCGGACAGCGTTTGTTCGGCTGGCCCACGCCAACCGGCGTGCCGGACGACAATAGCTATTTCCTCGGCACTAACGCGCTGCGTAATCGCTGGAATCTTATTCTTGGGCTGGCACAGAACAATTGGAACACCGGCGTGCCGGACCCGGCACAAACGCTGCAGGCCTGGGGCGGAAGCGTCGGCACCGCGGCACAAACTGCTGCTGAATGGTTCCGCCTGTTGGGCACACCCGATATCGAGAACGAGCTGCTCGAACGTGCCCTGACCGCTGCCGGGTTCCTGCCCTATGCCAGTATCGGCCTCGGTGACGCCAAAGCCATGACACAAATCTCGGCGCTTGCCGCGCTGGCTCCGAATTTTCAGCTCTGTTGAGGAACGCGCGATGACCGAACTCAACCGCCGTCAAGTCTTGCGCGCCATGGCCGCAGCGGGTCTTGGCGGCGCCATGCTGCCCTTTGGCTTTCGCCATCTCGCCTTCGCAGCAGCGGGCAGTCCACTATTAGTCGTCATCCATCTGCGCGGCGGCTGCGACGGGCTCAACCTGATCTCACCCGCTAACGACCCGGCCTTTATCGAAGCACGCGCCTCCGATTTGCGCGTTGTCGATCAAGGCAAAGATGCTGGCTACAGCCTCGCCAACGGCCTCGATCCACACATTGACTTCCGCATGCATAACGCCGCCGGGGCTTTGGCCGAGCTTTATCAAAGCAGTAATCTCGCCTTCGTCCATGCCTGTGGTCTCGCCGATAAAACCCGCAGCCATTTTATTGCGACCGATATGATCGAAGCCGGCGTTGCGAGCCAGGGCGATTTGAACCATGCCGAGCAAGGCTGGCTGACCCGCGCGCTCGCCCTGAGCGGCCAGCAGAAAAGCAGCCTCGACGCCATCGCGTTGAGCAGCGCAGTAGCGGGCGATCTGCGCGGCGCAGGTCATGTGCTGGCCGCAGGCGATATCAATGGCGGGCTCGGCCCCATTGGTGGTGCGCCGGTCTCGGCGTTGCTTTGGCATATGTATGCCGGACGCGACGACATGCTGGCGGAACCGGCGCGAGTGGCGCTGCAAATGCCGGCACTGATCGACCAGCGCATCGCCCGCGACACGCAGGGTCATACCGTGTCCTATGCCCCCGAGCATGGCGCTAATTACGATAGCGCCGGCGGATTCGCCAACGCGCTCAAATCGCTCGCGCGCCTGGTGAAGATGGATATCGGGCTGCAGGCCGTGACGCTCGATTACGGCAATTGGGATACGCATGAATATCAAGCCGGCCGTTTCCGCGGCCAGCTTGAGCCGCTCGCCAACGGCCTCGGCGCATTCTGGAACGATATCAGCGACTACCACGACCGTGTCATCGTCGTGACGGTGACGGAATTCGGCCGCCGCCTGCGCAGCAACAAAAGCAACGGCACCGATCATGGCCGCGCCGGCGTCATGGCGTTGCTCGGCGGCAAGCTGCGTGGCGGCCGACTTTATGGCCGCTGGCCTGGTCTGGCGACCGAGCAGTTGGAGGAAGGTGTTGATCTCGCAGTGACGACCGACTACCGCCAAGTCTTAGGCGAAGTGCTGCAATTTACGACCGGCGCGCGCAGTAACGCTTTCCCCGGCTTTCAACCGCAGCATCCGCTGGGTCTGTTCGCAGCCTGAAGTTCACGACGGCTCAGAACTTGTCATTACTCGCCAAGCCGAGATTGTTGATTTTGGTTTTGCCGAGCAGTTTGAGCAGCAGATTGCGGCAGGCGCGCAAGAACGGATACATGAGATGCGATATGCGTTTAGAACGGAAGCATTGATAGCTCAGCCGATTGAAGAACCCGCGATTGGTGCTCATCAACGCCAGCACATGAACGGCATCTGAGCCGTAATAGATCGTTTCACCGACCATCACCACCATACCCTGGTCGATATCGAGCCCGGCTTTGGTAATCGCCGCCATGACCGGCCCGCCCTGCCGCGCATCGACCAGCACCAGTTCCCCGATATCCGCGCGAATCCGCGCCATCGTGCAATACATATTGCAGGCCGGGCATTCCTTGTCATAGACGAGGTAAACTTTGTTCGTCGCGCTCATA
>JBDHTV010000162.1:0-4106 GCA_039808825.1 Bdellovibrionales bacterium
AGCTGGATGATCGGCAGGGTCGGTTTGCCCGCGATATCGTCCTGCAGCTTGGCGCGCAGCCGGGCATCGTTCCAATCCAGCTCGCCCGCGACGCGCCAGACGATGGTGCCGTGCGGGTCGAGCAGGATGGTCGTGGGGAAGCCAAGCAGCTTGAGCCGGATGGCGTCGTCGCGGTTGTCGAGCAGATAGAGCGGCAGATCGCTCAGGCCGTTGCGGCGGTAATAATCCTGCACCTTGTCGAGCTTGCCCGCCTCGATCGAGACCGGGATGACCGTCACATTGCTGCGGCTTGCGGCCAGATCGGCGCGTAGCCGCTGCAGCCCCGGCATCTCGCGGCGGCAGGGCCCGCACCAGGTCGCCCAGAAATTAAGCAAAGTATAGTGGCCCTGCGTCAATGCCTGCAGCGATGTGCTGCCGTCGGCCTCGTCGCGCAAGGCCACGTCCGGCAAAGTATCGGCGAGCAGGCCGTCACGCGCCGCCGCCGGGACGGCGAGCAACAACAGCAGGCCAAGACATAAAGCGCGCAGCATCGGGGTTTCTCCGGGGAACTCCGTTCGTTCCGGCGCAGCATAGCAGCAAAATTCCGGCTGACAGCAGAAAGTTGCGGGGCTAGATTTGAGCCATGAAATATTTACCGCACCTCAACCGTGGCGCCGTGCTGCTCCTGCTCTGTCTGCTGGCATCCTGCGGCGTGAAGCCCGGCCATGTCGACCCGCCGGAAGGCGCGCCAAGCAATTATCCGCGCACCTATCCGAACCCGGCGGAATAATGCCCGCCGCTTTCGCACGGCAGGACGGGGCGCTGTGGCTGGAGCGCGTGCCGCTCGCGCGCATCGCCGCCTGTTACGGCACGCCGTTTTATTGTTATAGCAGCGCGGCGTTGACCGCGGCCTATCAGGAACTGGCCGAGGCTTGCGCCGCTTTTGCCCCGCTCATTTGTTACGCCGTCAAGGCCAACAGCAATCTCGCCGTCATCCGCCACTTTGCCGCGCTCGGCGCCGGGGCCGACGTCGTTTCCGGCGGTGAATTGCAGCGCGCACGGACGGCGGGCGTGCCCGCGGACAAGATCGTCTTTTCCGGCGTCGGCAAAAGCCCGGCGGAATTGCGACAGGCGGCGGCGGCCGGGATTCACCAATTCAATGTCGAGTCGCTGCCCGAGCTGGCGGCGCTCGGCGAACTCGCGACGGCACTGGGACAGCGGCTGCCCGTGGCGCTGCGGCTCAATCCCGATGTCGATCCGCGCACCCATGCCAAGATCGCGACCGGCGGCGGCGCCACCAAATTCGGCATCAGCCTGACGCAGCTTGATGCCGTGCTGGCGCTGCTGCGGCAGCAGCCGTTGCTCGATTGCTGCGGCGTGACCGTGCATATCGGCTCGCAGCTGCTCGACCTCGCGCCGTTCGACCAGGCCTTCAGCATCATTGCGCGCGTTATCCAGGATTTGCGCGCGCAGGGGCTCGCGCTGCGCCGCGTCGATCTCGGTGGCGGGCTCGGCATCCAATATGCCGACACCGCGCCCCCCGCCCTCAGCGCCTATGCCGCGCTGATCATGCAGCATTTCGGCAAGCTCGATCTCGCCATCAGCCTTGAGCCCGGGCGCAAGCTCGTCGGCGCAGCCGGGCTGCTCGTCAGCGCGGTGCTTTACGCCAAACAAGGCGCGGAACGCAATTTCCTCGTCATCGACGCGGCGATGAATGATCTGATGCGGCCCGCGCTTTATGACGCCTGGCACGACATCATCCCCGTGCAGGCGCAGGCCGATGCCGCGCTGACGCCGTGGGATGTCGTCGGCCCGGTCTGCGAAACCAGCGATTTGTTCGGGGAAGGCCGGCTGTTGCCGCCGCTCGCGCCGGGCGACCTGGTCGCCATCACCTGCGCCGGGGCTTACGGCGCGAGCATGGCCTCGACCTACAATAGCCGTGCGCTGGTTCCCGAATTTATGGTCAAGGATGATTGCTTCGGGCTTATTCGCCGCCCGATACCGCCCGACGAGCAGATGGGGTGGGATGTTCCGCCGGTGTGGTGCCGTTAATATTTGCCGGGCCGATTTGCCCCCCTCAGCGGTTCATGCTAAGCAGACTGCCGCTTATTTCTGGGGATAGACGCTATGCAGATGCTGGAATTCGAGAAGCCGGTCGCCGAGCTGGAAGCGAAGATCGAGGAGTTGCGCCGCAGCAATGACGGCAGCCAGCCCAATCTCGCCGACGAGGTCAGCAAGCTGCAGCAGCGGCTCGAGAAACAGCTCAAGCAGCTTTACAGCAAGCTCACCCCGGCGCAGAAGGTGCAGGTGGCGCGCCACCCGAACCGGCCGCATTGCCGCGATTACATCGCGCAGCTTGTCAGCGATTTCACCCCGCTCGCGGGCGACCGCGGCTTTGCCGAAGACCATGCCATCATCGGCGGGCTCGGACGGCTGCACGGCCAGGCCGTCGTCATCATGGGGCAGGAGCGCGGCCACGATACCGAAAGCCGCATCAAGCATAATTTCGGCATGGCGCGGCCCGAAGGCTACCGCAAGGCCATCCGGCTGATGCAGCTCGCCGAACGGTTCCGGCTGCCCATCGTCACGCTTGTCGATACCGCAGGCGCTTTCCCCGGCGTGGACGCCGAGGCGCGCGGCCAGGCCGAAGCGATCGCGCGCGGCATCGAGACGTGTCTTACCGTCAAGGTGCCGCTGGTCAGCTGCATTATCGGCGAAGGCGGTTCAGGCGGCGCGATCGCGATTGCCGCGGGCGACCGCGTGCTGATGCTCGAACATGCGATTTATTCGGTCATTTCACCGGAAGGCTGCGCTTCCATCCTGTGGCGCAGCGCGGCCCATGCGGCGGACGCGGCGGCGGCGTTGCGGCTTACGGCGCAGGATTTGCTGCAGCTCGGGCTCATCGACAAGATCATCGCCGAGCCGCTCGGCGGGGCGCAACGCGGCGCGGCGGAAACCGTGGCGCAAGTGGGCGACGCGATCGCCGCGGCGCTGGCCGAACTGACGCCGCTCGACGGCGCGGCGCTGGTCGAACAACGCCAGGCGAAGTATCTTGCGATGGGCAAGAAGACGCTGAACTGATTGGACGATCCCGGAGGACAGCATGGCTTATGACACCACCAATATCTTCGCCAAAATCCTGCGCGGCGAGATTCCCTGCAAGAAGGCGTTCGAAAACGCGCATGCCCTCGCCTTCCATGATATTCGCCCGCAAGCGCCGGTGCATATCCTGGTGATTCCCAAAGGGCCCTATGTCTCGCTCGATGATTTCACGACGCAGGCCAGCGCCGCCGAACTCGAAGGGTTCTGGCGCGCGGTCGGGCAAGTGGCGCGCGAGGCCGAAGTGGTCGCGGGCGGTTACCGCCTCATCAGCAATCACGGCATGAATGCGCATCAGGAAGTGCCGCATTGCCATGTGCATATTCTCGGCGGACGCGCGCTCGGCCCGATGCTGAGCCTGAGCGCGTGAAGGACGGGCTCGGGATTACCTGGCCGCTCGGCAGCACATCCGGCTACGGCATCTACGGCATCGAGATCGCGCAGAGTTTCATGCGCCGCGGCGGCAAAAAGCTGCTGCTGACCAAAGCACCGGTCGCCATGGCGGTGCCGCTGCTGCTCCAGCTGCGTCTGGCTCCGGCGCTACAGCTCGCGGTCCGTTATGAGGCGCTGCTGCGGCAGCAACCCGATCATGGCGAAAACTTCCCCTTCCCCGTCCTGCACGGCGCGGGCAACGATTTCGCCGGATTTGCCGGCTCCGACCAGGTGCGCGGCGCGCCCAATATCGGCTGCGTCGCGCTCGAACATCTTGCTATTTCGGAGCATGGGCGCGCGGTGGCGCGCAATTATGACCGCCTGATCGCCATCTCGGAATTCAACGCCGCGTGGCTGCGCAGTCTCGATCTCGCGCCCGTCACTCTGTGCCATCAAGGCATCGATACCGACCTGTTCACGCCGCAGGCCAAGCGCGGCCTGCTCGGCGACCGCTTCGTGATCTTCTCCGGCGGCAAGTTCGAATTCCGCAAGGCGCAGGATATCGTGCTCGCCGCCTTCAAGCAGTTCGCGGCGCGGCATCCGGAGGCGCTGCTGCTCTGCGCCTGGCAGGCGCAACAGGCGAGCCCGCCCGAGCT
>JBDHTV010000163.1:0-4102 GCA_039808825.1 Bdellovibrionales bacterium
TCGCATGTGCGCGAGCGCATCGATCAAGCAGCGTGGCGCGATGGGTTGGTGCGCGAACTGGCGCATTATGCCGCCTTATTACCGGGACGACGCGTCAGTTCCATCTTCTTCGGTGGTGGCACGCCATCCTTAATGGCGCCCGACACCGTCGCCGCCGTAATCGCGGCCGTGCGCGCACATTGGACGACGATCAACGACCTTGAAATTACGCTGGAGGCCAACCCAACCTCGGTCGAGGCCGCCAATTTCGCGGCGCTGCGCGATGCGGGTGTCAACCGCGTTTCACTCGGCATCCAGAGTCTTAACGATACGGCGCTGCAGTTTCTGGGCCGCCAGCATAGCGCGCAGCAGGCGCTCGATGCGCTCGCGCTCGCGGCGCAGCATTTTCCTCGTTATTCCTTCGACCTGATTTATGCGCGCGCCGGACAGACCGAGGCAAGCTGGGCGCAAGAGCTGCGCGCGGCGCTGCCCTATGCGCGCGGCCATCTTTCGCTCTACCAGCTCACCATCGAAGAAAACACGGCGTTCCATACCCGGGCGGCGCGCGGTGAAGCGCTGACCTGCGATGCCGAGACCGCCGCCGCGCTTTATGAGCAGACGCAGGTGATGCTCGCGGAAGCCGGGATGCCCGCCTATGAAATTTCCAACCATGCCGCACCGGAGCATGAGTCGCGGCACAATCTGACCTATTGGCATTATGACGATTTCATCGGCGTCGGCCCCGGTGCGCATGGCCGCTTCGTTGGGCCAGACGGACAACGCGTGGCCACCGTGGGACGCAAGGTGCCGGAGGCGTGGCTGCAGCAAGTGCAGACGCAAGGCCATGGTGCGGTGGAGCACACGGTTATCGACGCCGCGACGGCACAGCGCGAGGCGCTGATGATGGGGTTACGGCTCACGGCGGGGATCGACCGCATGCGCTGGCAGGCAAAATTCGGGCAGGATGTGCTCGCGTCGTTGCCCACCGCCAAAATCACGCGGCTGCAGGATGAAGGGCTGCTCGCGGTGACGGATGATGTGCTGCAGGCGACCGCAGCGGGCCGCGCCCGGCTCAACGCGCTGTTGCGTTATCTCGCAGCATAGTGGATGGTTGGCGCTGCGTTGCTCCCTTCTCCGCTCGGAAAAAACCATGCGCTCCATTGCCGTTCCTGCCCTCTTTCTGCTGCTCGCTGTCCCGGCTCATGCCGAAGCGCCGCCCGCGCAACCGGCGGCGCCCGCCGTGACCAAGCCCGTGAACCAGCAGGGCAAGCTGGTCGAAGCCGCAATGAAGGCGATGGAGGGCAATCTCGCGCTGATGCGCGACGACAACGCCACCGGCACGCGGCTGATGCAGGAAGCGATCGCTGGTTATGGCGACATTCTGGCGGCGGAGCCCGACAATGTCGCGGCGCTCAACGGACGCGGCATGGCCGCCGATTTGCTCAAAGACGGCAGCGGCAAGGCCGACCTGGAACGTGCCGCGCAAATCAGCAGCGCGCGCATCGCCAAGGATAGCAAAGACGCTACAGCCTATCATGACCGCGCCATCGCCTATCGCGCGCTCAACCGCTATGACGCGGCGCGGGCCGATTATCAGGCCGCGATTGCGCTTAAACCCGAACGCACGAACTGGCCGCTCGATCTGCGCGCCATGGAAGCCGAAGTCAAAATGCGGGAACGGTTACAAGCCCGGTAACGCCAAACGCAGCATCTGCTGCGGCGCAATATCACCTTGCCTAGGGTAAGAATTTTGCCATAAAAAGAAGTTGGCGTGGGGGGAGGCCCACGCCAACCAGGGAAAATAGTGTTACCAGTGAATATGTGTTGTTCGTATTCTTCCCGCCCTTGTCCTGGGAGGAGGACGCGGACAGTGTCAATTTTTCAACCAAGAGATGAGCTAAACCGGCTCATACTTATTTTTAGTACTGCACCACTTTATTTTGGCCGCCGCTGACTTAGAAAAGCGACTGGCATACTCTTGTGTCTTACAGTCTTGTTTTTGCTAACATAACCAAGAAACTGTTGTTTGTTCTTGAAAAAGAATAAGCCACAAAAATATCGATTTGCAAAATATAATATTTGAATGATATTGATATGAAATGAATATCAATGCACTTGAGCTGCGCCAGTTGCGCTATTTCGTGGCGGTGGCCGAGGAGCTGCATTTCGGTCGCGCGGCCAAGCGGCTCAATATTTCGCAGCCGCCGCTCAGCCAGCAGATCATGGCGATGGAGGAGCATCTCGGCGTGGCGCTGTTCAAGCGCACGAACCGCCATGTGGCGTTGACCGAGGCGGGCAAATATCTGCTGCGCGCGGCGCGCAATCTGCTGCGCGACGCCAAGCATGTCACCGAATATACGCGCATGGTGGCGCAGGGCGTGATCGGCAAGGTCAGCGTCGGCGTCCACCTCTCCGCCCCGCTCTATCCGTTCGTGGGGCGCTTGCTGCAGCAGTTCCGGCACAAGCACCCGCAGATCCGGCTCGAGCTGGTTATGCATGAGCGGCCCGATCTGCAGCAACTCGTCGATATCGACAGTGCGGCGCTCGATGTCGCGCTCGCTTGGCTCGGGCGCATCCACCAGAGCGTCGATCTGCGGCGCTTCGATCTCGTCGCAAGCCCGATGCGTGTCTTTCTGCCTGCCGACCACAAGCTGGCGCAGAAGGAACGGATCAATCTACGCGATCTGGCGCAGGAGCCGATCATCGCGCCGCCGCGCACCTCCGGCTCCCAGCTTTACGAAGTGCTGATCCAGCAATTCAGCGCCGCCGGCTACGAGCCGAACCTGGTTTATGAAGGTATCTCGATGCCGCTCATGCTCAGCATGATCACGGCGGGCCAGGGGCTGGCGCTGCTGCCGGAGTTCCTGACGCGGCTCAAGGTGCCCGGCGTCGTGATGCGGCCGCTCGACAAGGTCACGCGCCAGCCGCCGACGCTCACGCTCAATCTCGTCGCGCACCGGCAGCAGACGGACGCCGCGCATGAGCTGTTCATCCAGCATGCCGTGGCGTTCGCCGCCGGTTATCGTGCCGCGGATGACGACGAGATTGCCGGATAACATTGCGCTTGCTAGGGTGCCAGCCTCACCTTCAAGAGGAGCAGAGCATGGGCAATCCGGTCGGCTGGTTCGAGATTTATGTCGCGGACATGCCGCGCGCGCGGCGCTTTTACGAAACCATGCTCGGCGTGACGCTAACAGCCCTCGATAATCCGCTCGGCAGCCCGGTCGAGCTGTGGGCCTTTCCGATGGACAAGGACAGTTATGGCGCGCCGGGTGCGCTGATCAAGATGGAAGGCTATCAGCCCGGCGGCGGCGGCACGCTCGTCTATTTCAGCTGCGCCGACTGCGCGGTGGAGGCGGCGCGCGCCAAGCAGGCAGGCGGCGCGATCTTCAAAGACAAGTTCGCCATTGGGCCCTATGGCTTCATCGCGCTCGTGCATGACAGCGAAGGCAACCTGATCGGGCTGCATTCGATGCAATAAGGGCGCTGCCGGAGCCACGATGCAGAAGCAAAAGATCGAGACGTTTTTCGCGCGACTTGCCGCCGCGAATCCGGAACCGAAGACCGAGCTCAATTACACCAACCCCTATACGCTGCTCGTCGCGGTCGTGCTGTCGGCGCAGGCAACCGACGCCGGAGTCAACAAGGCGACGGCGGGGTTGTTCAAGGTGGCGGACACACCGGCCAAGATGGTGGCGCTGGGCGAAGCAGGGCTCAAGCAGCACATCAAGACCATCGGTTTGTTCAACAGCAAGGCGCGCAATATCATCGCGCTGTCGGAACAGCTGATCGCGGCCCATGACGGGCAAGTGCCGCAGGAGCAAGCGGCGCTCGAGGCCTTGCCCGGCGTGGGACGCAAGACGGCGAATGTCGTGCGCAGCGTGGTGTTCGGCGCGACAACGATCGCGGTCGATACGCATGTCTTCCGCGTCGCGAACCGCACGGGTCTCGCCCCGGGCAAAACGCCGCTGGAGGTCGAGGAAAAACTGTTGCGCGTGGTGCCGCCGCATTATCAGCAGCATGCGCATCACTGGCTCATCTTGCACGGACGCTATGTCTGCGTCGCACGTACGCCGAAATGTGGAGATTGCAGCGTGCGCGATTTGTGCGGGTATAAGGATAA
>JBDHTV010000164.1:0-4092 GCA_039808825.1 Bdellovibrionales bacterium
CAGAGCGGGTGGGTATAGAGCAGCAAGCCGCGTTCTCCATGCCGGGTTAAGCGGCGGGACGCAAACCATGCTCATCGACCACATGGGTGAATTCCGCGCCGAAGAAGATAATCTGCGCCGTATAATACACCCAGACCAGCAAAATCACGACCGAACCGGCCGCACCGAAGACCGAAGCGACGCCGCTTTGCGACAAATAGAAACCGATCATGAATTTGCCGAGTACGAACAGCACCGCGGTCAAGATCGCGCCGGGCCAGATATGGCTCCAGCGGATGACGCGGTCCGGCACCACCTTGAAGATCAGCGCGAACAGCAGCGTGCTCATCAGGAAGCTGATCAGCACATCAAGCCGGTGCAGATAAGCGCCGATATCGAGCGCGACATAGTTCTGGGCAAAGCTTTGCGCGAAATCGATAAAAGTGTTGATGAGCGTACTGACGGCCAGCGAGGCAAAGAGCAACACCCCGGCGCAGGTGACCATCAGGAAAGCGAAGAGCTTTTCCTTGAGATAGACCAGTACGGGGCGGCCGGGACGCGGCGGTACTTTCCAGATGATATTGAGCGCGTCCTGCAATTCATTGAAAACACCGGAAGCGCCGAAGAGCAGCACGCCGAACGCGAACAGCTTGGCGAATAGTCCTGTCTGCTGGCGATGCGCGGCGGCGGTCAGGATGCTGCGGATGGCATCCATACCCTGCGCGCCAACCAACCCCTTGATCTGGCCGGTGATCTGCGCCTCGGCAGCGGCCTCGCCGAGCAGCGCGCCCGCGACCTGCATCAGCAAGAGCAACAGCGGCCCGATGGAGAGGATGCTGTAAAAAGCGAGCGAAGCGCCCAGGCGCGGCGCGCGGTCGGCCAGCCAGGCATCAAAAGTCAGCTGCAGCAGGCGAACCGAATGTTTGAGCAACAGGGCGCTCCGTTCAATAGGGCATCGGGTAATCCCGGCGGATCTTTTCAATGCCCGCAATCACGGCGTCTGGCAAGCGCAACGCGCCGGCGGCGATATCGCTCTGCAACTGCGCCATGGTCGTCGCGCCGATAATCGTCGCGGTGGTGAAAGGCCGCCCGGTCACGAAAGCGAGCGCCATCTGGCACAGGTCGAGCCCGTGCGTCTTGGCGAGCGCCAGATAAGCCTTGATCGCGGCATTGGCCTGCGGCGTGTCGCGGTGGCTATAGCGCGCGCCCATCACGGTCCAACGCGCCCCGGCGGGCCGCGCGCCATCAAGATATTTGCCGCTCACCATGCCGCCGCCGAGCGGCGACCAGGCCAGCAGGCCGACTTGTTCAAAGGCCGCGATTTCGGCCAGCTCCGGCTCGAAAATACGATCAAGCAGCGAATATTCATTCTGGATGGAGGCGATGCGCGGCAACCCATGTTTTTCCGCGAGCCGCAGATATTGCATCGTGCCCCAGGCGGTTTCGTTCGAGACCCCGGCGTGGCGGATTTTCCCGGCTTTGACGGCGTCCTGCAGCGCCTGCAGAATTTCCAGAATTTTATCACGGTGTGGCGCGGCATCCTGCATGGCGGGCGCGAGCTTCCAGTGGCCGCCGAAGGCAGTGCCCTGACGTTGCGGCCAGTGAATTTGATAGAGATCGATATAATCGGTCTGCAGACGGCGCAAACTGTCATCGAGCGCCTGCTTGAGCCCGGCGGCGGTGACGGGCGCGCCGCCACGGATCCAGGCCGTGCCGCCGCCCGCGATCTTGCTGGCGAGGATGACCTTGTCGCGCTGGCCACGGCTTTTGAACCAGGTGCCGATATATTGTTCGGTGCGGCCCTGGGTTTCAGCCTCCGGAATCACGGGGTACAGCTCGGCGGTGTCCCAGAAATTGACGCCCTGGCTCAAGGCGTAATCCATCTGTTCATGCGCTTCGGCTTCGGTGTTCTGCTTGCCCCAGGTCATGGTGCCGAGGCAGATGGCCGAGACCTTGAGGTCGGTGCGGCCCAACGGGCGATAATCCATCATCAATCCTTTGCGGGTTGCGGCGCGGCTGGCGCTGTAACGGCCAAACGCGGCCAGGGGCGATAGGCCCAGAGCCACAAGGCACATAGGTTGATTGTCGGCACGAGCAAGAGCAGCACCCAAAGCGGTTTCACCCCGGAGCGCGCCAGCGCATAGCCACCCGCCGCGATGGTATAAGTCAGCAATAGGCCGTAGATGAACAGCATGAGCGCGCGCGGCAGCGCCAGAAACCAGCCGGACAGCGCATCAAGCAGCACCAGTATCTCGCTCATGGCTGCCCCCAGATTTTGGTCTTAACCCATTTGGGCGGCGCTTTCGGCACATTGGGCCAGGGGCGGTGGCACAGAATACCGGCCAGCGCGGCCAGCCCGAGGCCCGGGAGCAGCAGATTGAGCCAGATCAGCCCAGCCCAGCCTGCCGGCAAGCCGGCGCGGCGCAAAATGCGGATAAAAGGCCAGGTCGCGAGCAGGCAGAAGAGCAGGTTCGTCAGGCCGGGGTGATCTTTGAGCAAATCCATGCCTTTCCTATAGCGTGCCAGTTGACCTGCGCCAAGCGACAGGATAGGTTGCGCCCCTGCCTCAAAAACGTGCCGTTGTAGCTCAGCGGTAGAGCAGGGCTTTCGTAAAGCCAAGGCCGGGGGTTCAAATCCCTCCAACGGCACCAGTTGAGGTTTTCCGCAGGATTGGGCGCGGGCAAATGGACGAGATCGTAAAAGTACGGCACCCTGAAAAGGCGCACCGCCCGGATAACCCGGTGGCGCGCAAGCCGGACTGGATTCGCGTCAAGGCGCCGAACAGCCCCGAATATTTCGCGACCAGCGCGCTGATGCGCGAACACAAGCTGCATACGGTGTGCGAAGAAGCCGCCTGCCCCAATGTCGGCGAATGCTGGAAGCACAAGCACGCGACCTTCATGATTTTAGGCGCGGTCTGCACGCGCGCCTGCGCCTTCTGCAATGTCGCGACCGGGCGGCCCGATCTGCTCGACCCGCATGAGCCCGAACGCGTGGCCGACGCGGTGGCCAAGCTCGGGCTGCAGCATGTCGTCATCACCTCGGTCGATCGCGACGATCTGCCGGACGGCGGCGCCGACCAGTTCGCGCGTACCATCACCGCCATTCGCCAGACCTCGCCCGGCACGACGATCGAAGTGCTGACCCCCGATTTTATGCGCAAGCCCGGCGCGCTCGAACAAGTCATCACGGCACGACCCGACGTGTTCAACCATAATCTCGAAACCGTGCCGCGGCTTTATCCGGGCATCCGGCCCGGGGCGCGCTTCTTCACCTCGCTGCGTTTGCTGCAGCAGGCCAAGGAACTCGACCCGACCGTGTTCACCAAATCCGGCATCATGGTCGGCCTCGGCGAAACGCGCGAGGAAGTGATGCAGGTGATGGATGATCTGCGCGCGGCGGACGTGGATTTCATGACCATCGGGCAATATCTGCAGCCGACGCCGAAGCACGCGCCGGTCGCCAAATTCGTGACACCGGACGAATTCAAGGATTATGCCGCGCTCGGGCGCGGCAAGGGCTTCCTGCTGCTCGCCAGCTCGCCGCTCACGCGCTCATCCTATCATGCGGGCGACGATTTCAAGCAGCTGCAAGCCGCGCGCCGCGCCCAGGCCGGACAGGGCTAATCTCCCAGCACGAGGATAATATGAGCGAATCCGCCCCGACACGCCCGGCCTTCGCCAGCGGCTGGCAGCGCACCGGCGCTTCTATTATTGATACCATCATCTGCATGATCGTCTTCAGCGTCATCCGCATCGTGCTGCGCGATATGCTGTGGCAAAATATTGCCTACTGGATTCTCGTCACCGCTTATTATCTGATCTGCGAGACCGCGCCGCAGCAGGCGACGCTCGGCAAACGCATTGTGGGCATTTATCTCGCGCCGCGCGGCGGCGGGCGCGTCAGCTGGGGTGTGGCTGCGCTACGCTATCTGGTCTGGATGCTGCCGGCGTTCCCGATGTGCTATTATATGCTCAACCCCGATTTCAACCAGCTGCTCGAGCAGATGCATGCGGCCCCCAACCAATATGAAAAGCAGCTGCTGGTGCGCGACCCTGTCATTATGAAAACATTTATCGGTTTCTCGCTCAGCATATTGTTCGCACTGGCGAC
>JBDHTV010000165.1:0-4077 GCA_039808825.1 Bdellovibrionales bacterium
AATTACTGCACGCCCGGCAGGCAATGCACGCTGGCATTGTCGCCCGAGGCACCCGCGACATAGCAATAGCTGACTTCGCCCGTCGCGGTGTCGAGCCGGAACACGCCAGGATTGGCCGTGGGGTTGGCATGATGTTCGAGCACGAAGGGTCCGACCCGTCCGCCGGCATTGGCCGGATGTATGGTGCCAACAATAAGAACGCTCGCGGCGATAAGCATGGCGCCGATCAGAATGGCTTTGGCAGCAGTCATGACGAGCCTCCTGGTTCAGGTTTCAGATGCGCATATCGATATAGGCGTTGCGTTTGAGATCGCGCAGCAAGCCGCGCGCGAGGTTCTCCAGCCGCTCGGTGCCGATGCCATTATAAATCGCCTCGCGGTTCACACTGCCAGCTTCCGTGCGTTCGCAGACCACGACGAAGCCGACCCCGTGTTCCTGCACGTCGATATCGCTCGGCGCGCCGACCTTGAGGTTGCGCGCGATGGGCGCCAGCGTCGGCGGCAGGTCGGCGATGCTCTGCTCCATCATATGCGCCTGCCAGCCTTCCGAGGCGGGGAATTGCTTCTCCAGCGACGCACAGCCATCGACATTCTTGAGCCGCCCTTTGAGATCCGCCACGGCCGCCTTCATATTCTGCGGCAATACGCCATGCCCGATCTGTGTCATCTTGACCTTCGCACCCGCGTCGCCGCCCAGTGTTATCTTGCGGGCATCGCGGATAGCGAGAATATGATAACCCTTGTTACTCTTGATCGGCCCAACCAACTCGCCGACCTTGCTCTTGACCAATGCCGCGTCGACCTCCGGCGCGAGCGTACCCTGCTGCACCCAGCCGATTTCGCCGCCATTCTGCGCCCCCGCGCCCTGCGAGAACTGGCGCGCGATCGCGCCAAACGCACCGGTCTGCTTGATCTGCTGCAACAGCTTATTGGCGAAGCCATGCACCGCCGCGTCCTGATCGGGATCATCGACCGGCAGGAAGAGTTCATTGACGAAATATTCCGATTTGCCTTCATTGGCCTTGAGCCGCGCCACGACATCCTCAACCTCGTCGTCGCTGATTTCGACGCGCGGGCGCAACTGCCGTTGGATGAGCTTGCCCCACGCGATATTGGCGCGCGTTTGCTGCTCGATGGTACGCGGAGAAATGCCGCGCGATTTGAAGAAGGCGCGGACATCGCCGCCTGGCACGTTGTTTTCCTTCGCGATACGCGCCAGCGCCTGGTTGATCTCCGTTTCGCTCACATCGATCTGCTGCCGCCGAGTTTCCTGCAGCTGCAGCTGTTCTTCAATCAGCCCGCGGATAATCTGCGGCAACACGCGTTCGCGCGTTTCCGGATTATCTTGCAGCCCCGATGACAGCAGCGCCATGCCATAGCGCGCCGCGATATCGCCGTTGGTGATTGCGGCATCATTCACGACGATAGCGATGCGCGCCGCATCCTTGTCGGTGAGCGAAATCTTGCCGCGCGCCGGGGCTTTGGCGGCTTCGTTGGCTGGTTCCGCCGCATAAGCCGGGATTTGCAGCAGGCACCCGGTCAGCGCCAGCAGCGCGCAGCGGCGAACGGAGGAACGAAGGAGGGCGTGGAGACGACGCGGCATTGGCGGAACCTGATTCTGGAGAAACTGCGGTATTTTGCGCGCAAGAACGAGCGCAATCAACCGTCTTCAAGATAGAGCAGGGCGGCCATGCCCGCTGCCAGACAGATGAGCGGCGCGGCCCACGCCGCCAGCAGTACCGGCAGCGTCTGCGTGGTGCCCAGCGCTTGCAGCACGCTGTTGAGCGCGAAAGCGGAACTGCCGACCGCGACCCCGATGGTCGCGAGCCCGAGCGTGCCGCCGCGCCGCGTGAGCCGCAAGGAGCAGGCCGCCGCGAACAGCACCATCGCCGAAAGCAACCACGGCTCGGCCAGCAACGATTGGAACTGCATCTGGTGCCGCACGGTGGGCAATCCGATGGCCTGCAACGATTCGATGAAATGCGGCAGCGACCAGAAGGGCACCGTGTTCGGCGCGGCCATGCTTTCCTGAATTTTCTGCAATGTCAGGTCAGTGGGGATTTTATACTCTTTAAGCTTCTGCGTCGGCTGGCGGTTCGGCGTGTACCAGGCATCGGCGATGACCCAGAAGCCGTCGCGCAGCACGGCCTTCTCGCCGTCGATCCGGCCCATATATTGCTTGTCCTTGTCGTAAACGATGGCCATAAGCGGTTGCATCGTCATCGGCGATACGGTGACCGCGTCGGCATGGAGCAGGAACTCGTAGTCCTTGAACTTTTGCCGCAACCACAGTCCGGCGCCGGTCAGTTCAAGCGTCGCGGGTCGATAAAGATAGGTCGCTTCCATTTCCCAATAGCGGGCCACCATGCGCGCACCGATCGGGTTGAGGACGGTGACATTGATGGTGGCGAGCATGAAGGTCGTGGCCAGCACCGGCAGCATGAATTGCCAGACCGAAACACCGCTGGCGCGCACGATGATCAGCTCCTGGCTGCGCGTCATGCGCCAGAATGTGAACATCGCGGCGAACAGCGCCACGAAAGGCAGGACTTTCTCGACCGTATCCGGCAGCTTGAAGAACGCCATCTGCAGCACGATGTCGAGCGTCGCGTTGGGCGATTCCGCGCTGCGCCGCAGCAGCTCGGCGATCTCGAACAACATGATGATGCCCGCGAGCGCAAAGAGAAATGTGCAGAACCATAATACGAACTGCTTTGCAATATAGCGGCTGATGGTGAACCCGCAGCGTATCATGATGCCGCCTCCGGCTGCGCCGGCTCATCCTGTGGTGTGGCCGCAACGCCTGCCATCGGCCCGGCCATCGGATTGCGCGTCAGCAGCGTCCAGGCCACGGGCACCGGCAGCAGCGCCAGCGCGTAGAACACCGGGATATACAGCGGGTCGCGCGCCACGAGATTGCTGAGCCACATCATCATCGCCTGCAGCACGACGATGGTGATGGTCGCCGCGATAACGCGTGCCGCCATGCCGCGGCGGCTGAATTGCCCGCCCAGCATGATGGCGGCGCTGATGCAGGCAAAACCAAGCCCGGTCAGCGCGCCGCCGAGCCGTTGATGCAGCTCGGCACGCAACCGCTCGACCGTGCTGCCACGTTTGGTTGCCATCGGCGCATCGGACAACAATTCGTCCAGGGTCAATTCGCGTGGATCCGGCAGGCGGCCATTCTCGCCTTTGAGCAGGCTGATGTCGAAGGTGTATTGCGCAAAATCGAGCGTGGACATTTTGTTATGTGCGCGGTCAAACTCCTGCCGCTGCCCGTTAAACACCACGATGCGCGGCTCGTTATCAATCTGCATGACCATGCCGCGGTCGGCCATGACCGTCACCGGCGCGTCCGGCTTGCGGTTGTCGTGGATGAGCAGGCTCTCAAGCCCGCCCTTGCTGTCGCGGCGGCGGGCGTAGAAGGTCAGCCCTTTGGTAATATCGTTGAATACGCCCGGCCGCAGCAAATAGACCGAAAATTCGTTGCGGATTTCATATTGCATCGCAACCAGCGTGCGGTTGGCCCAGGGCGAAATCCAAAGTGCGAGCAGCAGGCACAAGAAAACGGTTACGCCGCCAAGCCACAGCGCCGGTTGTGCCAGTGCAGCCGGGCTCATCCCGGCGGCGCGCATGATGACGAGTTCGGAATCCGCCGCAAGCTTCTGATAAACGAAGATAAGCGCCACCGCGAGCCCGATGGGCAGCACGATACCGAGGAAGGTCGGGATGGTCAGTGCCGCGAGTTTAAGGAAGATCCAGACGCCCGCCGCATTGTTAACGACCAGCGCCAGCAGCCGGAAGGATTGCGTGAACAGCGCCACGATGGTGACGGCGCTGCAGGTGAAGATCAGAGCGGTCAAAAACTGGCGCAAAAGATAGCGATGCAGCAGCAACATGAAGAAAACGCCAGAATTGCCAAACCCGGGTCACCATGACACAATATCGCTTTCTTTATCCTTTTGCCCGCTTTTGGGCAAGCCACAGCGCCTGCATCGCGCCCGACCGGAGGATTTCTCATGAAAATCACTTTTACCCAGCCGCAAATCCCGACGCAGGGCACCGTGCTGCT
Source organism: Bdellovibrionales bacterium (assembly GCA_039808825.1). GTDB lineage: Bacteria > Pseudomonadota > Alphaproteobacteria > UBA9219 > RFNS01 > JAGOHT01. The sequence continues at coordinate 4,072 of JBDHTV010000165.1, forward strand.
CACCGT
>JBDHTV010000166.1:0-4028 GCA_039808825.1 Bdellovibrionales bacterium
TTTGTTTTGGACCAATTTTTGACGCGCGTTAGCCCGAAACCTGATCGATAATACGGCGCAGGCTGCTTTCCGCGCCCTGGGCCGGGCGAATTTCGGCGATGGCCAGCATATCCTGCTGGCGGATCTGGTCGATAAATTCCGGCGCGCAGGTGATTTGGATCTGGCCGAACATCGTGACCTCAAGCGCCGAGACCTGTGGCTGCTGCTGGTTTTCGGCAATCCACTCCTTGAGCAGCTTGACGAATTCGAAAGCGGCGGTACGGCGCGACTGACGCTGCAAGGTGGCCGGGCCGGTCATGGTCTTTTCCGGCTGCAGCACGATGTAATAGCGAAAATGGTTGCCGTTCATGGCCTATCCAGTTCTTGCTCTTCTTTTTTGCGCCGCACGTTCAACCTCGGCGCGGCGGCGGCGGACATTACGCCCCGTCCGGCGGCCCGACAAGGGCGTGTTTTAGTTTCAAGCTGGTGGACTGTTGTCATTGCCTCGTTCCACCCACCATGCGCGCAGAACTTTAAGCAGCGATTAACCGCATTCTTCTCCGCGAAGATTTTTATCGTGGAATAGTTCCAAGTCATCCTGTCGCTGCAATGCGGCAAATATACGGCGCGCCGACGGACCCGTTATTGCTGCGCCGTTTCTTCCAGCAGCAGCTTGCGCGAGAGTTTGCCGATCAGCGTCTTCGGTAGCGGCTTGTCGCGGAACTCGATCTGTTTCGGCATTTCGATCGGCGAGATTTTATCGTGCAGAAATTCCGTCAAAGCTTCGCGGGTCAGACTCTGGCCGTCACGCAGCTTGATGAAGGCCTTCACCGTCTGACCGCGATAGGTGTCCGGAATGCCCGCCACGACGCATTCCTCGACGGCGGGATGCTGATAGATCGCTTCCTCAACCATGCGCGGATAGACCTTGAAGCCGCCGCACATGATCATGTCCTTGATGCGATCGGTGATGAAGGTATAGCCGTCCTCATCCATGTGGCCGACATCGCCGGTATGCAGGCGAATGCCTTGCGCTGTCGCTTGCATTACCAGCGCGGTTTCGACCGGATTATTCCAATAGCCCGCCATGAGCTGCGGCCCGCGGATGCAGACTTCGCCGCGCTCACCGGGCGGCATGATCGTCGTCTGGTCGTCGAGGCTCACGATCTCGATCACCGTGCCGGGCAAAGGCAGGCCGATCGACCCGGCCTTATTCTCGCCTTCCGCCGGATTGGCCGTGGCGACCGGCGCGGTTTCGCTCAACCCGTACCCTTCCACGAGCACGCAGCCGGTCAGACGCTCGAAATCGCGCTTGACCTCGACCGGCAGGGCCGCGCCACCCGAAATGCAGTAGCGGATCGATGATAAATCATAACGCTCCAGCGTCTTGCATTGATTGATCGCGGTATAGATGGTCGGCACGGCGGGGAACAAGGTCGGCTTCTTGCTATCGATCAATTTGATCGTCTGCATCAGGTCGAAACGCGGCAGCATGATAATCTCGGCGCCGATGCGGATCGCGACATTGAGCACGGCGGTCAGCGCGAAGACATGGAAAAAAGGCAACACGGCGAGCATTTTCTCCTCGCCGGGGCGGAAGCCGGGAAACCAGAGGCAAGATTGCTCGGCGTTCACGGTCAGGTTCGCATGCGTCAGCATCGCGCCTTTCGGCACACCGGTGGTGCCGCCGGTATATTGCAGCACGGCGATGTCTTGCACGGGGTCGATCCTGACGGGCGCGGGCTTGCCGTCATTCGCCGTCAGCTGATGAAACGGAATGTGGCGCTCATCGTGCGGAATATGGGCAAGCTCCTTGCCCTTGAGCAGCGGGAAGAGCAACCCCTTCACGGTCGGCAAAATATCGGCCATGCGGCAAATGACGATGCGCTCGAGCGCCGTCTTGCCGAACATCTGCGCCAGCTTGTGATAGAGCGCCTCGAGATCGAGCGTCACCATCAGGCGGCAGTCGCTGTCCTTCATCTGCTTTTCAACTTCGCGCTCGGCATAGAGCGGGTTGAAGTTGACGACGGTGCCCCCGACCTGCAGCACGGCATAGAACATAATCACATAATAAGGCGTGTTGGGCAGGAAGAGGCCGATCTTGGTGCCCTTGGTCACGCCGAGCCGCTGCAGACCCGCCGCGGCCCGGTTCACAAGCGCCGCGACTTCGGCATAATCATAATGGCGATCGAGAAAATCGAGACAAGGCCGTTCGGCATAGCGCGCGGCGGCGTCATGGAACATGGCCGCGACCGGTACCGGATGCAGCGGCGCATACCAGTCAACGGCAGGCGGGTATTTTTTGGTCCAGGGTTGGGTCATGGCGTGGCACAACTCCGGCGGGTTGCGGTGGGTGGCTTGCCGCCGGCATCAGCATGGACAGGCGGCTGTGGGCGCGGCCGCAGGCCCGGCATGGTGATCGGCAACGGCATACTGCCTTCGATAGTGTTGATGATGGTCAAACAGCCGGGCGCTTTGGCATCCGGCACATATATGGCGAAGATCGAGCCGTCGGGACTGCTGATGATGTGGGTTTGACCCTTACTGCGGACAAGTCGGGCCAGGATTTCGCGCGACTCGAACAGGGTGCCCGAAAACAGCGGCATCTCCAGCAGCATCACCTTGCCGGTCACGGCGGGTTGTTGCTGCGCCAACGTCTCCTTGATGACGGGCTTAAGTTTGTCGAGGGGCGTGGCGATAAACTTGTCCGACAGCGGCTCTTCGGCGGGCTGCGCCGCGAGCGTCGCGCCGAACGCGACCGGGAACGGCTCCGAGAACACCATATCGCGGTCCGGCACCATCAGGTGGCAGGCATGGCAGGCATTGATCTCGTCACCCGTCAGGGCGCCGCGATATTTGGCCGTGTAAAGCGCATAGACCCAGCCGTCGCGGGCGTTGGGGTCGTTGGTCTTTTTGAGCATCACCTGGATGCGCATGATCGGGCCCGGTACGAGGCTGCTGTTGAAGCCGGGGTCATGCACCGCTTTGGCGCCGATCTTGGCCAGTACGGCGCCTTCCGGGAAAGGATATTCGCTCTTCGCCAGCGCCTCGGCGGCGATTTTATTGGCATAGGTGAAGCGCAGCTCCTCACCGTCCGGCTTATAGCGCGTCGTCACCAGGCCCCATTTGAGCCAGAAATCCTTGAACAAGGCCGGGTCGATGGGTTGCGGTACGGTCGGCTTATCGAGAAAAGTGCTGAAGCGGCGCAGAAACTCCATCGGCGGCAAGCTGTCGGGACGGATCGCTGGATCGATCAGGGTTTGGTCAAGCTGGACATCGCTCGCCAATTCCGGCGGCGTGGCGGCGGGCTTGGGTTCAAGCGCCAACGCAGGCGTGGTCACAGCAACAGTCAGAAGAAGCGCCCCGATCAGTCTGGGCACGCCGAAGCATGGCATGGGTCAGGCAACCTTTCGCAAGGCCCGCACGTCGCGGCGCAGGCGCAACACCATCATGCCAACACCGGCAACGCCAAGCAACAGCACAATCCCGCCCGCTGCGAACACAAGCACCCAGCCGGGTTGTGATTCCGCCGGTACGGACGTGGCAAGCGGTTTTTGCTGCGGCGCGGCAATCTGCTGACGCAAAGCGGCAACTTCACTCTTCAGATTGTCGTTCTCGGCTTTGAGGTCCTGGATGGCCTTGACCGCGACAGCGACCATATTGCCATAAGACAGCGTGTAATGCTGGCTCGGGTCATCAAGACTGGCCGGACGCACCACGACCTCGGGCAGAATCTGCTCGACATCCTGCGCGATGAAGCCGATCTGCGGCAGATGCGAATCCTTCATCTTGTAGGACACGGGCTTGAGACGCATGACCGTATCGATGCCGTAGCCGAGCGGCTGAATATCTTCCTTGATGCGGCGGTCGGAGGCGTTGGTCCAGACACCCGCCGCCGTCAGCAGAGCCCCGTTGCCGTTGCTCGCGCCGGAACCGACGATCAGCGCCGTGGTGCCCGGCGTGCCGGTCGTGTTGCGGTTGAGGCCGATCGCTTCCGAACCCGTGGTCGCGTGGTTCGAGACAAACTGATTGCCGATATTGATCCAGTA
>JBDHTV010000167.1:0-4018 GCA_039808825.1 Bdellovibrionales bacterium
CAAGATCGCGACCTATGACGAAACGACGATCCCGCTGATCAGCGCCCATTATGCCGAGAACGGCTTCACCTTTCTCATCTTGCCCGGCTTCAGCGCCATTCACATGACCTACGCCAAGGATGTGATGCGCTATGACGGCGTGTTCAACGCGCCCTTGGTCGGATGGGTCAGCGGCGTGCCGGTCGCGGCGATCGGCAAACAGCAAGCCAAAGCATTTGCGGGGAACGGCGCGCCGATCGGCGACCAGGCGGTGGCACTGCATGTGACGCTGCGGTCCGATCTCACGGCGCGGGTCGATACGATCAATCTGTTCAGGCGCGGTAACGGCGCGACCTTTGCTTTCCATGAGGATGGCTTCAGCAGCAAAGGGCCGTGCGAGATTGATGGCAGGGCTGGCCATCTTGCTGACTATATCACGGCGCATAACATCGATACGCGCTTGCCGCTCGTCGCCGATTATAGCGGGGCGATGGTCAATGTTTGCGTTCAGTCCGTCGATGTGGCCGCAGGACAGGTGCAATTCTACGCGCCGGTGCTGCGCGGCGTCACCTATCGTTTTGCCGAACCGGTGCCGGATTATGTCGATGCTTTCACGCAGGCCGTATCAGGCCATAAACTGGGGACGGTCGCTTTTTCCTGTAATTGCATTCTCAATTATCTTTATGCCGATTTAAGCGGCAAGAAAACCGACCCGATGGTCGGGCCGGTCACGTTTGGCGAGATTGCTTATATTCTGCTGAACCAGACGCTGGTCTATCTGGCGCTTGAGCCGCGCGCCTAGCGCCGGATCTCGCCGCGCACGCGCTGGCGGTGGCGATAGGTCGGCAGATGCATGACGGTGGGTTGCACGCCCTGGCCCCCGACCGCCCACATGTCGAACTTGCGGTAGATCGAGCTGATCAGACTATTGAACTCCCAGATTTTATGTTCGCCCTCGGCGAGATAGATCCACTGGTTGCTCTTGTGGAATTCCGGAATGTGGATGCCGAACATGACCTGGTCGCTATCGAAATTGTCCTGGCGCAGACCGCCGACGATATCGAGGAACTTCTTGGTCAGGTCGAAGTTGAGCTTGCGCAGCGGGTGCGGGGTGCGCCACGCCTTGGTGTTATAGAACAAGTCGAGCCCTGCGAGATTGAGCCCGATATCCGGCGCGATACGCTGGTCGTTCCAGCCCTTGAACCAGAGCTGGCGGGTGAGCGCGTCGCCAATCAGGTTGCCACGCTCGACATCCCACATGATGTTGACGATCTGCTGGACACGTTCGCGCAGCTCCTGGTCGAAAATCTGCCATTCGTCGCCGCGCACGGCGGGCTTCTCATAAGTGCCCATCGTGACGACGACAAGCCGGTAGCCGTCGTCGGTCATGCGGCTATGGTCGAAATGCGTCCATTTGAACTGGTTGCCCGCGTCCGACTTCATGTCATAGATCATGTGATTGCCATATTGGCGCGCGATATCGATCTCGCGGATGGCGACCCACTCGGCATCAAAACGGTGCTGGGCGGCCAGCTCACGATTTTCGGCGATCGCGCGCGGCACCCAGACTTTGCTGAAGGCGCCACGGCCGGCGCGGTTGAGCACGCTCAAGCCGCCGGTAATACGCCGACCGGCCTGCGGTGGCGTCAACAGCGTCTGGTCAGCTACGGAACGTGGAAAATAAATCTTGCTCGTCACAATCGGCGCCATTCTTTTACGGGCGGCATGCGGCTTACGGGCCGTACAACTAGCAAAATGGTTATTCTTGCGCAATAAAACCAGAGCGTCTTTCGTCACAATCCGCATGCCGCGTTGATTGCGTCACAGGCCGATTTGGCTAACATCGTGGAATCGCGCGTAATTTTTCTAACTATTTCGAAATTCAAAACAAAGTGTTTTGAAACTGTTTTTGAAACAACCCATTGTTTTTGTTGACGAATTTGGCGCGTAATTTACGTCCTGTTAAGTGGGCGGCGTTATTCTGGCCTTGGTAGGAGCGCAATAAGTTCCGTCATACAACAGGGAGGATTACATTATGACCAATTTGCTCAAGAAATTTATTCGCGAAGAAGATGGCGCCACGGCGATCGAATATGGCCTGATCGCGGCGCTGATCGCGGTGGCGATCGTGGCCGTGCTGCTGACCCTTGGCCCGCAGCTGTCGCAAACCTTCAGCAAGGTTACCGATACGCTGACCACGGCGAATAGCAAGTAACCCCCTGCGAAGTCCCCGTCGGCATCAGGAGCCGGCGGGGAGCGCTATGGGGCCGCCGGGCGGCAAGGGCCGCAGGCGGTGCTGACCGTAGGGCAAGAGCTTTACGACAAGCTCCCTGGATGACAGGGCCTTACCCGGACGCCCATGCTGCTCATAAAGCGGCGTGGGCGTTTGGTTATTCTGCTGGCAAAAAACCGCCTAATCCCCTATCTTGCGCGCTTCCGGCACCACGGACCCGTAGCTCAGCTGGATAGAGCGCTGCCCTCCGAAGGCAGAGGTCGAAGGTTCGAATCCTTTCGGGTCCGCCATAGTTTTCAAGGGGATAGTTTTTTGGAACCATCCCCTTGGTGTTACAGCTGAAACATATCAGGCTTCTTTAGATTCAAAACACTTACGGCACGACGCAGATAATCCGGCGAGTGTTTGCCGTAAACCTGTTCGACCATTGCCTCGCTGTTGCCAAGAAGTCGGGCGACTTCCGACAATGAAACCCCGTCCATCACCAGCCATGTAGCTGCGGTGTGACGCAGGACGTGCGGACTGGCCTTGATGCCGTTCTCACGGCAGAGGCGTGTAAACGATATGCGGATGCAGGCGATTTTCTTGCCGTTAAATTCAATGACATGATCGGTCTGCGCCAACTCCTTATGGCCTAAGCTCAGCTTAAGTGGATTGAAGGTTAGTGCGCCAACACGAAATCGACCAGCGCGGTCATATTGTCGGCCGTGCCGTCCGGCGGCAAGCCCAGTTCTTCGGGCGGCAGGTGCAGACGATTGACCCAGAAAGTGGTGTAGCCAAAATTGCGCGCGCCATAGGCGTCCCAGCCGCCGAAAGCGGCGAAGATCATCTCGTCCCGCTTGAGGCCGAGATGCTGCATGCCGAGCGCATAGGCTTGCGGGTCAGGCTTATAAGTGCCGTTGACTTCGGTGCTGAGCAGTTCGTCGAACAGATCGGTTATGCCAGCGTTGTCGGCGTTGTCGTGCAGCATCTTCGCGCTGAAATTGGCGATGGTGATGATGCGGATGCCCGCCGCTTTCAGACGGCGCAGCCCGGCCACCGTATCCGGCCATGGTTTCAGCGTCAGATAGGCCTGCAGCAACTTTTGTTTATTTTCCGGCGACAAGGCGAGCTGCTGCGCCGCCGCGGTATAGGTGAGTGCATCTTCCGTCACCCGGTAAAAATCGGCGTGGCGGTGAGTGATCGAGCGCAGAAAGCCATATTCAAACTGTTTGGCGCGCCACTGTTTGGTGAATTCCAGACCCTTGCCGGGAAAAACCTGCTCCACGACCGGCACGACCGAATTGGGGTCAAAGATCACGAAGTAGTCAAAAGCAACGGCTTTGATCTGCTGCGCGGCGGCGGCTTGGTCCGGCATAGCGAGCAGAACCAGGCTCAGAACAAGGAGCGCGAGGCGCCGCGTCATGCCGCGGCCAGTTTGCGGTTCAGACGCAGAGCCAGTTTGCCGACGCCGAAGAAGACGAAACCCAAGATGACGAGCGAGACCGGCCAGCCGAACGAGTCAAGAAAATGCCTCTGGGTGAAGTAGCTGATGTAGGAGAGGATGGCGAGGCTCGCCGTGATCAGGATCGAGCGGCTGCCGACGATGGTGCTGACATAGAGCATGAAGGCGGCAATGCCGAGATAGAGCAGCTCAAGCGGCGAATTATGTAGCAGGTCGAAGCCGAGCCAGAGCAGCAAAATGCTGCCGGTGAAATAGCCGAAGCCGCAGATGCTGTTATAGGGTGTGCGCTGCAGGCCGTAGCTGATGGCGAGCAGGCTCGCGCCGCAGATGCACATGGTGAGATCTTCGTGGAAGCCCGCCAG
>JBDHTV010000168.1:0-4014 GCA_039808825.1 Bdellovibrionales bacterium
GGGGTTCAGCTCTGTTTGCGTGGCCTCGCGGTCATGCTGATTGCCCTGATGTGCCAGGCGGGCACAGCCCAGGCGGCGGCAGTTCCGGCGAACGACCCGAACGTAACGAACCAGTATAACAATGATCCAATGATCAAGGATACGTGCAACGAGACCGTTTATAATGAAGAGATGAACGCTAAGGGCGAAGCCGTTAAGGCTGTGCAGCTTGCGGTTCGTGATAACAAGTCGGACCTCGATGCTGCCAATGACGGCAAGGGTATCAATGATGTTCTCTCGCAGATTTATTTTTGCCCACTCAAAATTACGACACTGACCAATATCATTGGGACGTTATCGAGTATGGCGGCTGGGATGATGGCTGCGATCTATGCTGCGGTACTGGCGGCGATCCAGACCTTGATTAACTCGCTGCTTTCAGCCATCTGCAATGCGTTTTTGGGTGCTTTGAACAGCCTTGTTGGCCTGTTGTGTATTCCGAGCCTGGCGCTCAATATTAAAATACCAAGCTTCAGTTTTGGTCCTTCAGCGGGCGCTCCAGCCAGTTGTTCAGGTCTGTCGCTGTTGCAGGTGACGGGTGGTCCGGCGTTGCCAAATCCGCCGTTGAATTACAACACCAGCATTCCGGGAACAAACTGGCAAGGCCGTGTCAGCGTCATTCGCTAAGTGTGACGTCTAGATTGGCCGGGCGTTATTTGGGTTCGATGGAGGAGTTGATGGTAGAGCTGAAGTCGGGAATTATGCGGCGTGCGCCAAAATTATTCCTTGGTGGGTTCATGCTGGCCGTTGCTTCATTCGCACCGCTCCCGGCTCAGTCCTGTGACTCGTGCGCTGCGGCGGTGCAGTTGCCGATCAATACTGGTCTGCAGGTTGCGCAAATCACGGCGACGACTGCCGCGGTCGTTGCGGCGATTGGTACGAATGGCGGTGGTAACGGCGGTGCAACAGAGGGGGCGGCGGCGGCCAGCTTTGAAGCGCAAAAAAGCGCGGCTGGTATGGTGAATTCGGGCACCATGGTTGGCGCTTATCGTGAAGCCAATGTTGCCTCGGTTATTAATCCGCAAAGCCTGAATTGTCGGTTGAGCACTGCTAATCGCGTGGCGGCGGCAACACAAAGTATATCGCGTGGTGTCAGCAAGAATCTCGAGCGTGGCGTTGTCGATAATACCTTCTTCAATGCAAACTTAACGCCGCAGCGTATTGCGGTCGCGTCGCTTTACCGCTTGTGCCAAAATGGCCAGTTGGCTCCGGAAGATTTCGGTCAGGCGTGGTGGACTGCGAATGGATGCTTTTCCGACCCCACCACCGTGCATGACTTTCTTAAAATTTCGACGATTCTCGATAGCCCGGTACTGATTCCGCCTAGTCAGGCACAGATGGATATTCTCAATAATCCGGAATCTTATGCGGCTGGTACGGCGAGTAATGTCTGGAATAACCAACTGAACGACAAGCAGAAAAAATATGTCGGAGCGCAGCGTTATTGCGAAAATCTGGTGGCGAGCCGGATGCGGCCGCAAAATATCCGTAATGATGCCGCTATGACGGCGGGCAACATGACGGCTATTAGTATGAATTTTGGCGCCGCTTCGGCGGTGGCCAGTGTTTCGAATATGTGTAGTCGGGAAATGGCGCGCCGGGTAGCGCTTGATACCGCTTCTTTGCCTGCGGGACCCTATCGCCAAGAGTTGGAAGATAACGGACCCAAAATGATCAATCTGCTGGTCAATATGCGTGGTGCTGATCCGCGGGCGCTTTATGCGTATGCCACACCTGCGGATTATACTGCCAATAGCCCTATTGCTGGCGCAGCGGGGCCGAAGCCGTGGATTAGCGAATATGTCAAGGGCATGGTCGCGGAAGCGCATGGCTTGAGTGATAAATGCGCGGGGTGGGGCAACTCAACCAGCTCTGCGGCAACCACCGGTACGTTCCTGGAATGTAATATGATGGTTGCGCAATATGAACGTAACGAGGCCGCCAATAAGAAGGCGTTTATTGAGGCTGTTGCTGCGATCGACCAATCGCCCAATTTTGTCGATGCGGCCGGTTCAGCGGCGGTGAAAATCAATCACGAGGGGCAGCCGGCACGCCCAATGCTGCAAGATGCGTCTTTGGAAGTCCCTGGGTTTGACCAGCAACCGATGCGCCTTGATGAAATGCTGCACACGATGAATGCGGCGCAAAACCCGGAAAAAACTGCGGCAGCGTCCGCTTCGGATATGCAATGATTTTAGCCTTGGGGTGAGCTGATGAGGCACGTGAGCGATTTTTCGATTGCGGCAAGTCGTAGCCGGGCTTTCCTGCTTACGCTAACGGGGGGGGTGTTTATTGCCTCTGCTGCACAGGCTTTTTGTCCGCCTTGCACGGCCATGCCTTTCGTGACAGCGCAAAATACGGCGATCACGGCCGCACTCACCTTAATGAATCAGGCGATCGTTGCGGCGGTCAATACACATGGCGGCGGTACGGCTGGATCAAAGAGTGGCGAGGCGGCGGCGCATTTTGAAGCGGCGAAGTCTGAAGCAGGCATGATCAATTCAGGCACCATGGTTGCTACCTATCGCAAGGCCAATCTGCAGTCCGTCGTCAATCCGCAAAGCTTGAATTGCCGTTTGCAGACGATGAATAATGTTTCATCGGCAATCGCAACCAAGTTCGAGCAATCGGTTGCTTATAACTTGCAAGACGGTGTCATCAATCTGTTTTTCAACCGCAACTTCACGCCGGATCGGACGCATATGGCGTCGATGCAGCGCAATTGTAAAAACGGCCAATTGCTCCGCGCCGACATGGGCGATAAGTGGTGGAATGCCGTGAATACGGCCAGCCCGGCGACCAGCCAGTGTTTTGAAGACGCGACAGATGCCGATGGTGATGGTGTGTCTGATTTTGCACACGCCTTTATCAAGCCGTCGACGATTACGGACCATAAGGTACTGGTGCCGCCCACCAATGCCCAGATGGATATTTTAAACAACCCTGATTCAGGTAATCCGCAGACGACATGGAACGCATTGAACAAGAAACAGAAATTATATGTTTCGGCCGTTCGTTTTTGCGAAAATCTGGCATTGACGGCTCTGAAGCCATTGGGAATTTATGGCGATGCGGCACTCAACCCCAACAATATGCCCGTTGTTTTGCAAAATTTCTCCGCGATCGCGAAACTCGACGCGTTGATTTATGCCTGCCGTTCCGAGCTCGCACGCCGTACCGCTCCTGCCGATCCATCGACAATTCCTGGCATGTTGAATGCGGCGACTGATACGGACGTCAAGGCGGATTCTCAAAAAGTAGCGAATTTCCTGTTAAGACTCGGTCCTCAGCTCAGCGCGACGGGCGAAGCCGAAGAGTTTCAGGATCGGGATGCTGGCGGCAATCTGGTCAGCTATATGAGTCCGGCTATGTTGTCTTATGCAAAATATGAAGCGTTTTGCAGTAGCACGGAAACGATGAAAAGCATTTCGGCCGATAGCGGGTTGGCGAGCGGTGACGCAGACGCCTTGAAGGCAAGCAACATGGTTAAGTGTGAAAATATTAAGATGGTCTATCACGAGACTGAAAATATCTATCGGTCTCTGTTTAATAATATGGTTGGCGGGATAGGGCGTCTTGGTGGTCAGTTTTCTGGCGGTTTGCCGGCGCCCGTTCGGGCTGATGCCGGGGGCATCATACATCGTGCCAGCTTTGCCGAAAGCCGCCGCCCTTGGTCTGGCAACGCGAAGCTTGTCGACATGTTGCGGAATGCCCAGTAACAAAGGCAGCACCTGATTTATGGCCCGAGCCTCCAGGTTCGATGCTGTTTGTATTAGCCAAACTTTAATTGCTTGACGCCTAACTAAGCGTTGTCGGACAACATTGCTTAAGTTTGGCAACTTTTCATGTGATGCGTTTCATGGTCAATCAGGCGGCGACTCAACTCGAAGAAGATAATCCCGATCAGCGTATGCGGGCGCTTGCCGTGGCGCTCCGTCATGTGGGTGGCCCATTGCTGGTTGCCTTGCTTGAGGC
>JBDHTV010000169.1:0-4003 GCA_039808825.1 Bdellovibrionales bacterium
GTCTCCAATCTCGGCATGTTCGGCATCAAGGACTTCGCCGCCATTATCAACCCGCCGCAGGCCTGTATTCTCGCGGTCGGCGCGGGCGAGCAGCGCGCGATTGTGCGTGACGGCCAGTTGGCAGTCGCGACCGTTATGTCCTGCACGCTCTCGGTCGATCATCGCGCCGTTGACGGCGCGGTGGGCGCGGAATTCCTGCAGGCCTTCAAGGCGCTGGTTGAGCAGCCTTATAGCCTGGTCGTGTAATGGACGGCCTCGCGGAGCGAGTGGCGGCAATCGAGGAACGCAACCGGCGTGTCGGCGACGACAAGGCCTGGGAAACCAGCTGGGTGCGGCGCGGACTGATCGCGACCGTCACTTATCTCTGCGCCGTTGTCCTGCTCAGCCTGCTGGGGCATGATGGCGTCTTCAAACATGCGCTGGTGCCTGTGATGGGCTACCTGCTTTCAACCCTTTCCTTGCCGGTGTGCAAAACGCTCTGGCTCAAACATCAAAACAGGACTGAATAATCATGACCCAATCGGATCTCATCGTCATCGGCGGCGGCCCCGGCGGCTATGTCGCGGCCATACGCGCGGCGCAGCTCGGCATGAAGGTGACGCTGGTTGAAAAGGCGCATCTCGGCGGCATCTGCCTCAACTGGGGCTGTATCCCGACCAAAGCGTTGCTGCGCTCGGCGGAGGTTGGCACGTTGATCAGCCATGCCGGAGATTATGGCTTTAGCGTGCAAGGCGTGAGCTTCGATCTGGGCAAGATCGTCGATCGGTCGCGCAAGGTCGCGGCGCAACTTTCGGGCGGCGTCAAGCATCTGCTCAAGAAGAACAAGGTCGAGGTCATTGACGGCGCGGCCAAGTTGCTCGGCAAGGGGCAGGTCGAGATCAGCAAGGATGGGCAGAAGGTCGGCGTTATCGTCGGCAAGCACATTATCATCGCGACCGGCGCGCGCGCACGGTCTTTGCCGGGCCTGGAGCCGGACGGCCATCTGGTCTGGACCTATCGCGAAGCCATGATGCCGACGATGCTGCCGAAGTCGCTGCTGGTCGTCGGTTCGGGCGCCATCGGTATCGAGTTCGCGAGCTTCTACCACGCGCTCGGCGTGCAAGTTACGGTCGTCGAGGTGATGGATCGTATTCTGCCGGTCGAGGACGAGGATATCTCCGCCTTCGCGCGCAAGTCGTTCGAGAAGCGCGGCATGAAGATTTTGACCGGCGCGACGGTGCAACAGCTGCAGCGCGGCAAGGACAATGTCACGGCGACGATTGCGCAGGGCGGCCAGACAGTCTCGCTGACGGTTGATCGTGTCATCATGGCCGTTGGCATCACCGGCAATATCGAGCATATCGGGCTGGAGAACACCGCCGTCAAAACCGACCGTGGCCATATCGTCATCGACCAGTGGTGCGCGACCGGCGAGCCCGGCGTCTATGCCATTGGCGACGTCGCGGGACCGCCATGGCTCGCGCACAAGGCGAGCCATGAGGGTGTCATCTGCGTCGAGCGTATCGCGGGCGTGAAGGGTGTTCACCCGCTCGATGCCGGGAACATCCCCGGCTGCACCTATTGCACGCCGCAGGTCGCAAGCGTCGGCTTCACCGAAGCGAAGGCGAAGGCCGCCGGCTATACGGTCAAGACCGGCAAGTTCAGCTTTATCGGCAACGGCAAGGCCATCGCGCTCGGCGAACCGGAAGGGCTGGTCAAAACGGTGTTTGACGCCAAGACCGGCGCGCTGCTCGGCGCGCATATGGTGGGACCGGAAGTCACGGAAATGATCCAGGGCTATGTCATCGCCCGCACGCTGGAAACGACCGAACAGGAGCTAATGCATACCGTGTTCCCGCATCCGACGCTGTCGGAAGCGATGCATGAATCGGTGCTCGACGCCTATGGCAAAGTTATCCATATGTAAGGCTTGATTGCCGGGTTAGGCTGCCCGGCATAAGGCTGTATGTTTCCCGTTGCGTTGCCGAACAGGATTTGCTCTAAGAGGGGCGTGCCAGTCACGTTTCTATCGCAATCACTATGCTTGCTCAGGTTTCGGCTGCGGCAGAAAGCATTGTTCGCCCGCAGACCGCCCGCACGGATTCCTCCCACCATTTGAATATCGGTATTTCGGTCGGTGCGCTGTTCGATACGCGCGTCACCGACCGCATTCTGGCGCGCCAGGGCGATGCGGCGTTCCGGGAACACTTGCGGCGCACGGAGCAACTGCCTTATGCGCCCGGCGCAGCCTTTCCGTTTGTGCAAAAGCTGTTGACGCTCAACGCCATGCCGGGTGGCACGGTGAAATTGACACTTCTTTCGCAAAGCAGCCCGCATATCGCCCCGCGCGTGCAGTATTCGCTGCTCGCGCATGGGCTGCTGCCGCAAGGCGGGCGCGACAATATCCTCACGGGTGCGGCTTATACGGGAGGCAGCGCGATCACGCCGCCGTTGCTGACGAGTTTCGGTGTCGATTTCTTTATCTCGCGGCACGCGGCGGATGTTCATGCCGCGCTTGCGGCCGGTAAGGCCGCCGGGCTGGTGCGTAGCCAACGCGCTGTCGTGTCGGGTAATCCGGATATCGTGGTAGCGTTTGATCTCGATCGCGTTCTGCAGCGCCCGTCCGCGCAAGTCATTCCGCTGTTCGAGTCGGCGGCGGCGGCGGTCGCCCGGCGCAAATGGCAGCCAAAAGCGCCACCTGTGAGCTTGCTTGAGCAGCTGGAAGCCGGGATGCCGCGCGTGCCGGAGCCCGGCTCGTTGGCCGCTTTTCTGGTCAAGGCCATTGGATTGCGGCGGCAGCGCGCCATCACCGCGCCGGACGCAGGGCAAATTCACCTGATGGGCGTTAGCGCCGAACCGAAGCTGATGCCGCGCATCATGCAGGCGCTGCGCGGCTGGCAGGCCGATCTCGATAAAGTCCTGATCGTCAAATCTTTGCCGGGGCAAATTCCGTTGGGCGCGCCGGCTGATCTGCTGATTGACGATAGCGCCAATCCCGCGGCGGCTATGCGGCTTGTGCGCGCCAACATCTGGCTGCCCTGGGAGGCGAAACGAGTGGAGCAGGGGATGCCGCGACCGCTCGTCAATACGGCCGAGCTGCGTCAGGTCGTCGGTCCGGATCGTCCGGCGGCGAACACCCCGCTGAATGGCGGCGATAAGCCGCGCGTAAACTAGGTTTTTGCCGCGCGCTGGCGCAGCAGATGGTCGGCGAGCACGCAGGCCATCATCGCTTCGCCGACCGGCACGGCGCGGATGCCGACGCAGGGGTCATGTCGCCCCTTGGTCATGATCTCGGTCTCGTTGCCATGCACATCGACGGTCT
This sequence comes from Bdellovibrionales bacterium, assembly GCA_039808825.1. GTDB lineage: Bacteria > Pseudomonadota > Alphaproteobacteria > UBA9219 > RFNS01 > JAGOHT01. Next base: position 3,302 of record JBDHTV010000169.1, read on the forward strand.
GGCGCGGTTGCAGGATGGAGCTGGTCGGTTTCACCGCAAAGCGCACCACGATATCCTGCCCGGTGCTGATGCCCCCCAATATGCCGCCTGCATGATTGCTGAGAAAACGGGGCTGACCGTCATTGCCCATGCGCATCTCGTCGGCATTGCCTTCGCCGTTCAGCGCGGCGGCGGAAAATCCGTCGCCGATCTCGACGCCCTTGACGGCATTGATGCTCATCATGGCGCGGGCGAGGTCGCTGTCCAGCTTGTCATAAATCGGTTCGCCGAGCCCGACCGGTACGCCACTCGCGACCACTTCGATGACCGCGCCGATGGAAGAGCCGCTTTTGCGGATTTCCTCAAGCTGCGCTTCCCAGCGCTTGGCCGCCGTAGCATCCGGACAGAAGAACGGATTTTCATCGACCGATTGCCAGTTCCACTGCGCGCGGTCGATTGTATCGGCGCCCATCTGCACCATCGCGCCACGGATGGTGATGGTGCTCCCGAGAATCTTGCGGGCAATCGCGCCTGCCGCAACGCGGCACGCGGTTTCGCGCGCCGAGGAACGGCCGCCGCCGCGATAGTCGCGGATGCCGTATTTCATCTGATAAGTATAATCGGCATGGCCGGGGCGGAACTTATCCTTGATCTCGCCATAGTCTTTCGACCGCATATCCTCGTTCGCGATCAATAGGCTGATCGGGGTGCCGGTCGTGACAT
>JBDHTV010000170.1:0-3979 GCA_039808825.1 Bdellovibrionales bacterium
GTCATAGTCGTGAAGTCCTGCTGCGGAATCTGCGCCGCCGTCGCATAACGCGTGCGAATATTCTCGACGATCTGCCGGATCTGGTCGACTGTCTGGTTGACACGGTGTGCTTCGTTCGCGCCGGACGCCGCGACCCAGATGCCGCCGATCAGCAACCCCGCCACGCCAAGCACGATCGCGAGCTCGAGCAACGAAACGCCGCGTTGACGGCTCGATCGGCGCAGGCGTGAACGTAACAACATTCGCTTACCTCAAGGCAAAAACCCATTCCACCGCGTCGGCCCCGGTGCAGGCCGCAACCGCCTGCGTCGGGTTGAGCGGCAGAATATTGGTCCGTGTCCCCCCCAGCGTCCAATCCGGGGGACGGCTCGGGGTCACATAATCAGTGGTCAGCGCGCCGGCATTATAGAACAGCACGGCTTTGAGATTATCTTTCTGGTCCGGCACGCTGTTGCGCACCACAAGCTCGGTACATACATCGACCGGCAGGTTGAGCAGCTGAATGCCGAAGCTGTCCGCCCCCGGCGCAACGCCGGCCACCGCGTAATTGATATCGCGCGGCAGCACCAGCACCGAGCCGCCCGCGAGCGCCTGGTCCCAGACATGATAGGCGTCGCCGCCCGGCCCGCCCGCCGCCATGTCGGCCGGATAAGCGCCGAGGCAGCTCAGCTGCGAATTGAAGGTTGCTGCGCCGCACGGCACGCCATTGACATTGGCCTGCGTGTTGTCGACAAACATGCCGCGCTTGCTGACATAAAGCCCGCGCACATTGTCGGCGATCTGGTGCACCTGTTCGCCAAGCGTCGTGATTGCCACCGCGCGCTGCACATGACTCGCCCCGACCCAGATCGCACCGACCGCCAGGCCAATGACGGCAAGCCCGATTCCGGCCTCAACGAGGGTAAAAGCGCGCCGGGCGCGCCGAACGCGATTGGTTGGCAGCATGACGCCAGTTTAACAGGCGAAAGGTTAAAATTTATTACCGCCGCCATTCGTGCTGTCGGTCAGCACCACGGTGATATGCAGGATGGTCAGCATGGCGAAAGCAATCGTCGCGCCGACGACACCGAGGCCAACATTGCGCACGACCATCGACTGGATTTTAAGCTCGTCGATCTGCTCGCGGATCCATTCCTGCGTCACGTCTTCGAGCACGGAACTGATATCGCCGCGCTCGGACAGAATTTCGAGATCGAGCGCCACCTGCGGATCGGGAAAGCCGAAATTATTCATCCGCAACGCTTCGCCGAGATTCTTACCCTGCAGCACCGCTTCGACCGCCGCGCCGATGCGTTCCTTCATCCACGGATTACCTTGCGATTCCAGAATTTCCAGCGCGCGCCGCAACGGCACCTGCGCGCCCATCAGCGCCGACATGCCGAGCATGAAGCCGGTGCCTTGCCAGATGCGGAACCACGACCACGGCGGAAAACGGTCGAACTTGGCGCGCGTCGGGCCGCGCCAGTGCGGCAGCGTCACCACGATGATAATCGCGAGCGTAACAATGGCGAGCAGAATACCGAGCCCATAGGCCATGATGAAGTCGGACAAGCCCGCCATCGGCCCGATCGATTCGATGACGGCCGGCGGCGCGTTCTTGCGCATGTTCTGGATGAGGTTGACGCCGAACATCCACAACACGCCGGACAGCAGGATGATCATGAAAGTCGGGTATGACACGGCTTGCGTGATCGCCGTCTTCATTTCCTTGGCGCTTTCGCCCATCATCTGGATCGAGCGGAGCGAATTGGCGACGGTGCCCGACTCTTCACCGGCGCGGATCATATAAAGTTCGGCGGACGGTACCCAGCCCGCCATCGCGTCGGACAACGAGTCGCCGGCGCGGTCGCGCTGCAGCCATTCGCGCAAAGCCAGCGCCGCCGGACGGTTCGGATATTTGCCCATTTCGCTGGTATTGTACCAGAGGCGTTCGAGCGCGCGCGACAGCGCCTCGTTCATCGCCAGCATACCCTGCAGCTTACGAAAGACACGGAAACGGATTTTCTTGTTCGTGCGAAATTTCCACATCGCCCGATTACGCTTGAATTCCTGCAGATTCATGACCACGGCCCCAGGCGCTGCTCGATCTCCGCCACTTCGCGCTCGCGCGCCAGCGGTCCCACTTCCACTTCCGCGTCGTTCGGCGAGACCTCGCCGCGGCGGATTTTCTCCAGCGCGTGCCACGCCATGGTGATGCCGTTAAGGCCCCACGGCGACAGCCAATATTCTTCTGCCTCGACGACTTTACCCGCTTCGAGCAGACTCATCAGCTTCAAATCCGTCTCCGCCACTTCCGCGCACACGGTACGGCCGCTGCGGCCGCGATAGCATTTCGGGCATCCTTCGGGGTTGGCGACATAGACATTGCTGATATCGGGGTCGGTGACCCGCTCGATCGGCGGTTCCTTGGGGTCGGCCTTCGCCCGGCGGGCGTCCATCAGCGCCAGACCGGCGCGCACCCGGCGTCCGAGATCGAGATAATCCGGCCCGAGCTCCTTCGGCGCATTCTTGATGCTGATCCGGCAATGCGGGCAAACGCCGCGCAGCAGCCGCTGGCAGAACATGCCGGTCAGAAGATGCGGATCATAGATCAGATAAGGCTCGATCCCGAGATCGCGCAACCGGCGTGGCACCGCGATCGCCGAATAAACGTGCAATGTGGTATAAACCTGACGGCCGGAGAGCGCGAGACGGAAGGCGAATTTCGCGGTCTGGATATCGCGGATTTCGCCGAGCATGACGATGTCGGGGTCGAGGCGCAGCGCGCTGCGCATGACTTCGGCGAAGCTTTTTTCGCGCTGCTCTTCCTTGACCGAGGCCGAAACGCCGATCTGGCTCGACCCCATGACGCCGCCTTCCGGCGGATCTTCGATGAGATAGCATTTGCGGTCGAAGTTGGTCTCGACCATACGGCGGTTGAGCATGACGCGCAACGTCGTGGTCTTGCCCTGGTTCACCGGTCCGGAGAAAATGCGCATGCCGCCGGGCAAGGCGCGCAGCTCGCGCACCGTCTTGAGCTGCTCTTGCGAGAAACCGATGGAATCGACGTCTGCCATGACGAAATTTTCGCCGAACAGATGCGCCGAGTCATATTGCAGACGCATATTGAGATAGCGCCCGCCGTCGGCAAGCGGCACCCATTGGCAGCGCAGGCTCGGCACGCCGATGGGCAACTGGATCGAATCCGGCCCGGTGCCGACTGCGACCATCGCCGCCTGCGGCTCGAGCCAATTGGCGGTTGCGCCCGACTGGCCGATGGAGTGCGAATAGACCGAAGACAGCACCTGCTCGCCTTCACGCTGCGTCCAGGTCTCCCACAGGCGCAACGCGCCATCGCAGCGGAACTCGACCTTGGTGCGCCCGCCCGCCGCCTCGATATGAATATCGTTGGCGCCCATCTGCGCCGCCTGCGCAACCATGTCGACGATTTTGCGCCGCACCGCATTATCGTCCATGCGCAGCGAAGCTGCCTGCCGGTCGGCATAGGTATAGGCCTGCTGCACAATGTTCGGCGTGACATAGATCGGATCATCGACCTTCAGCCCTTGCCGCCGCGCCTGCAACGCCACCGATGTGACCAGCGGCGAATTGCGATGCGTGGCGCTGACCAGCCACATGCCGTTCTCGAACAAAGCGCAGTAATTGCGCGACTCGGCCGGAATTTTAAGCGTCGAGCCTTCCGCCGTTAAAACCGGGCCGGCGAACTTGATCCCGCCCGACATCGCCATGGCGCGTTCGTCGGTGACCTTGATCTGGGTTTGCGGCGCTTGCAAAGTCGTGAGGGCGGGGGCTTCGGCTTCACTCTCCGCAGATGGCGGAGCAGAAACTGGTTTCACAGCGTTCTTCGCACCCGCCGCTTGCCCTTTGGCCGGTTCTGGCGCCGTTTTATTCAACAGCTTTTTGGTACGGTCCGCCAGTTCCGATAGCATGACATTAATGCGCCCCACGCCCGCCGCTCAATGCGGACACATTTTCGATC
>JBDHTV010000171.1:0-3974 GCA_039808825.1 Bdellovibrionales bacterium
AATGGCGCTGATGCTCATGAGCTTCTCCCCCTTGCGCTCACCAATTGGTCAACCTGCTGTTGTGATACACGCTGCCGTCGTTCGTTTCCTGCGCTGACGTTAGCGCGATTCGTGCGGAGAGGCGCAATTATGAAACCATGATTGCTGCGTTGCAGCATAGAAAAAGCAGGCAGAAAATGCACCATGGTGGGCGGCTTTGCTTGCTTCTTGACGGCAGCTTGCCTATTTTCCTGCCGACTCTTCCACACCCTGCAAGGATGCATCATGACCGACATCGTCATCGTCAGCGCTAAACGCACGCCTATCGGCGCCTTCAATGGCGCACTCAGCAGCTTGAGCGCCGCGCAACTGGGCGCGATCGCCGTCAAGGCCGCGCTGGAGAGCGCCAAGGTCGCCGCCGCCGATGTCGACGAGGTTGTGCTGGGTCATGTGCTCGGCGCGGGTGCGGGCATGGGGCCCGCGCGCCAGGCCGCGCTCGGCGCGGGCGTCGGCAAGGACAAGACCGCCTATGCCGTCAACCAGATCTGCGGCTCCGGCCTGCGCGCCGTCGCCAACGGCATGATGGCGATTGCCGCCGGGCAGCAGGATGTTGTCGTTGCGGGCGGTATGGAAAGCATGAGCCAGGCGCCGCACTGCCTGCATCTGCGCAACGGCACCAAGATGGGCAACGCCACCATGATCGATACCATGATCAATGACGGGCTGTGGGACGTGTTCAACAATTATCACATGGGCATCACGGCGGAGAATGTCGCGGCGCAGTTCAGCCTCGACCGTGCCGCGCAGGATGCCTTCGCGCTCGCTTCGCAGAACAAGGCGGAAGCCGCGATCAAGGCCGGCAAGTTCGTCGATGAAATCGTGCCGGTCGTCATCAAGACCCGCAAGGGCGAAGAGACCGTGGCGCAGGACGAGTTTCCGCGCTTCGGCACCACGATCGACGCGCTCGCCAAGCTCAAGCCCGCTTTCAAGCCCGATGGTACGGTGACGGCGGGCAACGCGTCGGGCATCAATGACGGCGCGGCGGCGGTCGTGCTGATGACGGCGGCGAACGCGGCCAAGCGCGGCCTGAAGCCGCTCGCGCGCATTGCGGGCTGGGCGACGGCGGGCGTGGATCCGGCCCTGATGGGCACGGGCCCCATTCCGGCGAGCCGCGCGGCGCTGGCCAAAGCGGGTTGGAAAGTCGGCGATCTCGACCTCATCGAAGCCAACGAGGCCTTCGCGGCGCAGGCCTGTGCCGTGAACAAGGACTTGGGCTGGGACCTCGCCAAGGTCAATGTCAATGGCGGCGCGATCGCGCTCGGCCACCCGATCGGCGCGTCGGGCTGCCGCGTGCTGGTTACGCTCCTGCACGAGCTGCAGAAGCGGCAAGGCAAGAAGGGCCTCGCGACGCTCTGCATCGGCGGCGGCATGGGCATCGCCATGTGCGTGGAAGCGGCGTGATGCGGCGCGGGCGGCTTCTGCCGGCTTATGTACTGCCGGTGATTGCGCTGCTGGCGCTGCCGGCTGTGGCTGCGCCGCCCGATGAGAAGGCGCTGCGCGTGCTCGACCCGCAGCACTACAAGGATGCCGTTGTGCAAACGGATTACGCTGCCCATACCGTGCCGGTGCGGAAGTTCCTCGAACTGGCGCAGCAGCCTGGCGCGGTGATTCTCGATCTGCGCGAGCAAGCGGCCTATGATTACGCCCATATCAAGGGCGCGAAACTGCTCGGTGCCGATATCGAGGAACGCAAGGTCGCGGCGCTGGTGCCGGACAAGGCCAGCACGGTGCTGATCTATTGCACCAATTCGCTGATGCTGACGCGGATGATGTCCAATACCCAGGTCGCCTTGCCGCAATTGCTCGCGCTTGGTTACAAGAACACTTACTTGCTCGAGGATGCGGCGCACGACGCCAGCTTGTCGTCAGAGCGCACCAAACAGCTGCCGATGATCAGCACGGCGGACGAAACCCGAACACCCCAACCCCAAAAGGATAAGCAATGAGCAGAGTAGCAGTCGTAACCGGTGGGACGCGTGGTATTGGCGAAGGCATCAGCATCGCGCTCAAGGAAGCGGGCTACAAGGTTGCCGCGACCTATCACGGCAACGACGTGAAGGCCGAGGAGTTCAAGGCCAAGACCGGCATTCCGGTCTTCAAGTTCGACGTCGCCGATTTCGCCGCCTGCCAGCAGGGCGTGGCCCAGATCGTCAAGGATCTCGGCCCGGTCGAGGTGCTCGTCAACAACGCGGGCATCACGCGCGACACGCTCTTGCACAAGATGGATGTGACGCAGTGGCAGGATGTCATGCGCACCAATCTCGACTCGCTGTTCAACATGTCGCGCGCCGTGATCGAGGATATGCGCGGCAAGGGCTTCGGCCGCATCATCAATATCAGCTCGATCAACGGGCAGGCGGGGCAGCTCGGTCAGACCAACTATTCGGCGGCCAAGGCGGGCGTGATCGGCTTCACCAAGGCGCTGGCGCAGGAAAGCGCGATCAAGGGCATCACCGTGAACTGCATCGCGCCCGGCTATATCGACACCGACATGGTGCGCGCCGTGCCGCAGAACGTGCTCGACGCCATCATCGCCAAGATTCCGGTCAAGCGCCTCGGCACCGCGCATGATATCGCGCGCGGCGTGGTCTTCCTCGCCAGCGACGATGCCAGCTTCATCACCGGCTCGACGCTCACGCTCAATGGCGGGCAGTATATTACTTGATGACGCCGGCCGCGTCTGAAGAGCGGCACGCGCCATCCCGTCCCTGGGCGGGCGTGGTCGTGGTGGTATGGCGCGATGAGCAATTTCTGCTGACCCTGCGCGCCAAGCCGCCGCATGCCGGTATTTGGGGCCTGCCCGGCGGCGGGCTGCAACTCGGCGAAACGGCGCTTGCCGCCGCCATGCGCGAAGTGCGTGAGGAAACGAGGATTGTCTGCGAACCGTTGCGCAGCTTTACGACCGTCGATGTCATCGAGCGCGCTGCGGATGGCAGCGTCGCGTTCCATTTCCTGCTCGCCGCCGTGGTGGCGCGCTGGCAAGGCGGCGATATCATGCCCAGTGACGATGCCACCGATGCACGCTGGTTCACCGAAGCCGCCTTGCAAACATTATCGAATGTGCCGATGACGGCGGAACTGGTCCGGCAATCGCGCCAATACCGCTAAACCGGCTATGGCCGCGGCGGCCCGAGCGAAGCGCGGATGAAAGTTGACGGTGTCGGTTCGTTGCAGGGGGATGAGCAATGCAGCGTGCCGACGACATGGCGCTTGGGACCGAACTTGCGCGGGTAGTAAAGCGGATAAAGCAGATAGACCGTATTGAGATCGGCGCGTTGCAATGTACCTTGCGCACGGAGTGCTGCTAAAGCCTGTTGTGCCTTGTCTTGATACAACTGGCTTTGCGCGGCGGCGATCAGCGCGCGGGTTGCCGGGTTGGCTTTGGCTTCCAGCGCGCCGGGAATAGCCTCAAAAGGTAAGGTGCCGATGCGGGCGATGAACTGGCGGTCGCCGGTGGTCTGGTCGGCATGCAGGAACGGCGTGGGGGCTTCGCGATAGGTCTGCGCCCGCAAGGTGAGCGAAACCTCCTGCCGGTTATCTTGCAGCAAGGTGACGGCAAGCTGCTTGAAATCGCGTTCAAGCTGCCCCTCGATGATTTTGCGGCGCGGATCGCTGACCCAGGCTTGCTGTGTCTCCGGCGTATCCTTGCGCGCAATATCCATGAGCGTCGCCGCGATCTCCGGCTTGATCGTCGCGACCGGCATAGGCAGAGCGAGCCGCAAGGCGCGGCTGCGGCGATGGCGCGTGCCCGCCGCCAGCGCTTGCGTTTGCGGTTCGGTGAGGGTGAGCGGCACCATCGTCTCGAGCGCGACGGCGCTCCAGCCTCGTTTGATAGCGGCGATACGCTGATCGATCAGCCTTTGTTGCATCCCATGCCCGCATGACGGGTAAAAATAAACTGGCCGCCAGTATAACATGGCAGTCTGAAACGATTT
>JBDHTV010000172.1:0-3960 GCA_039808825.1 Bdellovibrionales bacterium
CTCGGCGAGCGTCGGGTCGAACGCGATCTCGCTGATGGTCAGCTGCATCCCGGCCTTGCTCGCCTTTTTGGCGGCGTCATGGATTCCGGCGAGATCGGCTTCGGGCAGCCGCGCCTCGAAGCTCGCGCTCCAGCGCTCCAGCCCGGTCGAATCCTGGCTGCGGGAGAAGCTGGTCAGCCGCCATTCGCCTTTCGCCAGACCGTTGACCGCCTTCTGCATGTCGGCGCGGGCGCCGCCCGCCGCCGTGCCGGAAACCGCGGCATCGACATTGACGGTCACACGGGCGCTCGCCGTGGTCGCCCAGCCTTCCGCCGCCAGATTGAAGGTCACGCGGTCGTCGGGCTTGTATTCCTCGGCCGTAGCCGGAACGGCGACTGAAAAGAGCAGAGCGGCGAGGCACAGACGGGCAGTCATACGCATGATCGTCTCCTTATGATGATATGAAATGCTGGTGATACGAAGCGATGCCTAGAAATCGAGGTCGGCATAATGCCTGACCGGCGGCAGCCCGGCAAGCCTGTCGGCCAGCAGCGCGCGGAAAGTCGGGCGCGACTTGAGCCGCGCATACCAGTCGCGCGCCGCAACATGCTGTTCCCAGGGCACGTCGCCGAGATAATCAATGGCCGACAATTGCCCGGCCGCCGCGAGATCGGCGAGGGTAAGCTGTTCGCCCGCCAGCCAGTTGCGGCGCTCGGTCAGGTAGCCGATATAATCCAGGTGATAATGGATATTGGCATAGCCCGCGCGCAGCATGTTGCTGTCCGGGCCGCCGCGACCGGCGAGGCGTTTGAAGATTTTTTCGTCGACGATGCAGCGCGTCACCTCGTCATGGAACTTGCGCTCGAACCAGCCGATGAGCCGCCGCACCTCGGCGCGGTCCTCGCTCGTCGTGCCGATGAGGGCGGGACGCGGTTGCACTTCCTCGAGATATTCAGCGATGGCGGTGCTGTCGGCGATGGTGTGTTCGGTGCCGCTTTCGACCCACACCAGCACCGGCACTTCGCCCGCCGGATTGCGCAGCATGAATTCCTCGCGCCGCTCCCACGGGTCTTCGCTGATCGGCTCGCACGAGATGTCCTTCTCGGCCAGCATCAGGCGCAGCTTGCGGCAGAATGGGTCGAGCGGATGGTGATAAAGCCGGTACATGACAGCAGGGGACAGCCAGAGCGAGGGTTCGCTTTGGTGTAGTACAAAGCGGCTGGAAAAGGAATCGTCCGCGTGTTAATTTTAGTAAATTTTGCAGCGCAACAAAAATGCGGGAATCGGAATTCTATCGCAAGATTGTGCCGGAGATACGGAATCAATATTTACTTTGGTAAATATATTGACAGAATCAGACGGCAGAATTAAAGAAATAGAATTGTGTTTCCAAAGTAAAAATAAGAAAAATACAATATAGTACAAGTATTTATTATATTCGTGCGCATCATACTATTGTAATGCAACCGGTAAACGCGCCAAATCAGACCGTTCCCTTCATCATCCAGGAAGTCAGCACCTTCGTTTCGTATCCGCCGGCAGGCAGATAGGTTGCGTTCGGTTTGCCACGGGCTGTTTGAAACATCGTTTAAAAAATTGAGAAATTGCCGCTGGCCTGCGCCGCTGCTGCTGTGCCGTCCGATAAGACAATGTTGCGTGCCGATCGCTTGATCGGAAAATGGCCGACCAATTTACGGATGCCGCTGCGCAGAGCGTGACGCCGAAACCGGCATTGCGTTTCACGGCGCCCGATTTGCTCAACGCGCTCGGGCTTGAAGGGGCGGGGATGGCTGCGCCGCCTGCCCCGGGACCGGAAAAGCTGCGTTTCTTCGCGCTCGGTGACGGCGCATTCGATCCCGCGACCGGCGGCGCGCTGGCGTTGCGCACGACTTTTGCGCTCGATGAGCAAAACCGGCTGCGCCAGCTCAAGACGCGTTATCTCGCCCTGGCCCCCGACGGCACGGCGACCGAGACCATGCTGGCCGATCTCGGCTTCCGGGTCAGCGGCGCGCAGCTCAAACTGCACCACGTCAATGTCGTCGGCCGCGCGGTCGATCCGGCGCAGGGCGGCGGGGCCGAACGTGTGCTCGGTATGTTGCAGCAATTGCATGGCGCGCTGCGCAACCAGACCATGCCGGATCTCGGTAAGGCGTGGCATGATTTTCAGCTTAATGGCCTGATCGGCGAAAAGCCGCATCTGCCGGGTGTCGGCGAGCAGGGCGGCTTTGCCTTCAAGCCGCTGCTGCCCGGGCAGGCGCCCGCGGGCCCGTTGGTGTTGCCGCAGCGTTTCGTGCCGGAACTGCTCGGGCTGGGTCTGAATCAGCTCGATGCCGGGCAGGAATTCGGCGCGCGGCGCGAGAAGACCGGTTTCGACCGGCAGAATGGCGGCGGCTTCCGTTTTGTCAGCGCCTTTGCCGTGACGGCCGAACAGGCCGTGTTGACGGCGCAGGTGGCCCCGCTGCGCCAGCTGCCGGAACAAAACCTGCCGGATGTCATCCAGCTTGCTCTGCGCAATCAGGCGGACGGCGCCGCGGTCGCGCAATTCAGCCTGCTCGGCGAACGCAGCACCGACCTACCGGTCGATGAACAAATGCGCCGCCTCGCGGTCGTCAATGCCGTCAACCGCGATCTGCGCCAGCGCCAATATCCGGCGCTGCCTGACCATCTCGCGCAGTTCCGCCAGCATGATCTGCTCGACCGCCGCGTTATGCTGCCCGCGCTCGATGACCAGCAGCAGATGATCATCAAGGTCTATAGCGGCCATAATGCGCGCGAATATCTGCCGGGCTTCGGCGGCACGATCGGTGGTAACAGCAAGGGCGTGCTGGCCCTGAGCCGCGCGGCCGACGGGAGCGTGCAGCAACAGGGTTTCCGTGTCGATGCCGGCATTACGTTCAGCAAGCAGGGTGGCATCCAGGCCGGCGCGCATGGCAGCTGGGACCGCGTGCTACCCGATCCGGGCGCCGATCTCGCGCATCTCAAACATGATCTCATTACCCACCTGCATGCCGATCATATGCAGCAGATCGTCGATGAAGCGCGCTGCGGGTTGCAAGCCGGCCGCACCGTCCATGCCGCCGCTTATGATCTGCGCGTGTTGCAGCAGTTCCTGAAGAAGGAGAAAGTGCCGCCGCAGCAGTGGCCCACGATGAATCCGCTGCAGGGCGAAGGCTGGCTGCATCTCGATAACGGCAAGGAGCGCATGCTCTCGGCCTATTACGCGACCAACGCCATTCCGCACAGCACGCAGGTCACGGCCTATATCATCGTCCCGGCGCCTTATCGCAGCGACATGCAGGGCAAGGCGCTCGATAGCAAGCCTGCGCCGAACCCGCATTACTGGTCTTATGCCACGCTCGGCGATATGAGCTTCGGTGATTATAACTTGCCCGGCTATCAGGGCGCGAAGCCGCCCGATACCGGCTTCAAGGCCGACTTCTTCGCCAAATTCAAAACCGGCCTCGCCGAGCAATATCCCGATCTGCCCGCCGCGCTGCGGCCGCGCGTCGATCGCATCAATGTCGCGGAATGCGACCCGACCTCTATCCATCGTGAGGGCTTCGCCCCCAATGTCGTGAGTTTCGAGCGCAACTTCATCAAACTTGCCGAATGGTTCGACGACAAGGGCATGATCATGTTCGGCCTCAGCACGGCCAAGCGTCAGCATGAAGGCTTGTTCCGCGCCGCGACCCATGCCGGGCGTCATATCAGCGGCGAGGGCGCTTATCTCGAAAATCGCCTGACCGACATGAATGTGATGGGCGTCAATACCGATGTGCTGCCGCGCGACCCCAAAGGCGGCAATATCAATGCCTATCTCGACTGGTATGCCGCCAAGCAGGGGCTGGAACCCGTGCGTTTCCATCGCCGCACCGCCGGCGACTGGCAGGAGCTGGTGCAGACCGCGCCGGCCAAGACCGTCTTCATCGCGACAGGCAGCCAGGGTTCCGATGTCGAGCAGGATTCCGTCGGTACCCAGAT
>JBDHTV010000173.1:0-3957 GCA_039808825.1 Bdellovibrionales bacterium
GGGCGCTGGGCCGCCGCGCGTGGGCTGCCGCGTACCATGGGGCATCGCGCCGGGATGGAGGCGCTCAACCGCACGCTTCATGCCGCGCGTCACCTGCCAATCAGCCATCTCACCATCTATAGCTTTTCGGCCGAGAACTGGCGGCGGCCGCTCGAGGAAGTGCAAGAGCTGATGGGGCTGCTGCGCTTCTATCTGCGCAGCGAGCTCGCCAATCTGCATCGCGAGAATATCCGGCTGCGCATCATCGGTGAACGCAGTATGCTGGCACCCGATATCGTGGCGATGATCGATCATGCCGAAGAACTGACGGCGCGTAATACCGCCTATACGCTCAATGTCGCGCTGAGCTATGGCTCGCGGCAGGAAATTACGGCCGCGGCGCGTGCGTTGGCGCAGCAGGTGGCGGCGGGTACCTTGCGGCCGGACGAAATCGACGAGGCGGCGCTTGGTGCGGCGCTTTACACTCATGACACGCCCGATGTCGATCTGATCATCCGGACCAGTGGCGAGCAGCGTTTGTCCAATTTCCTGCTCTGGCAGGCGGCTTATGCCGAATTTGTGTTCATCGATACGCTGTGGCCGGATTTCGGCGAAGCGGAACTGCGGCGGGCGCTTGAGGAATTCACCAAGCGCGAACGCCGTTATGGAGCGACGCTTGGCCAGCGTTGAATTGCGGCAAAGAATCATTTCGGGCGTCGTGCTGATCGTGCTGGCGCTCGGCGCTTTGTGCTTGGGAACGGGCACTTCGGCTTTGCTCATCGCGGCGCTGGGCATAGGCGGGGTTAGCGAGTGGGTACGGCTGCAAAAGCCGGAACGGCAAAAGATGCTGGAGCTTATCAGCATCGCCTGCGTCGTGCTGGTGCTTGCCGTTGGCTATTTCATGCGTCCAGCCGCGGGCGCGATGCTGACCATCGTCCTGATGCTCTGCCTGTTCCTGCTGGCCGCGCGGATTGATTTTGAACGCGCAGGGTGGATTGCACTCGGCCTGCCTTATATGGGCGGCGGTTGCCTGGCGCTGCTGGCCATCCGGATGTTTCCGGAGCATGGCTTCGGGCTCATGCTCTATCTGCTGCTCGTCGTCTGGGGCACCGATATCGGGGCCTATTTCACCGGCCGCACATTTGGCGGGCCCAAATTGTTGCCGCAAGTCAGCCCCTCCAAGACCTGGTCGGGCCTGCTGGGCGGTATGAGCTGCGCCGCGCTGCTTGCAACCATCATGGCCATGAGCTTGTCCTTGCGCCTGCCCGCGGTGGCCGGCGGCATGGCGCTCGTGCTCGCGGTCGTGGCTCAGATCGGCGATCTCTTTGAATCTTATGTCAAAAGGCGGTGCGGCGCCAAAGACAGCGGCAAGCTGATCCCCGGCCATGGCGGTGTGCTTGACCGCATCGACGGGCTGGTCTTTGCTGCCCTGTTTCTGGTACTGTTCCAATCGTTGGTGGGAGAAAAAATCGCATGGTGGTAACGAGTGCCGTCCGGCAGCCGCAGTCAGAACAAGCACGCAAGCGGATCACGATCCTCGGCTCGACCGGTTCGGTCGGCACGCAGACGATCGATCTGATCCAGCGTGCGCCGGAACGTTACGAAGTCGTAGCGCTGACCGCCAATAAGAATGTCGCCTTACTGGCAGAGCAGGCCAAGCAGCTGCGCCCCGCTCTCGCGGTGGTGGCGGATGCCACGCAATATGATACGCTCAAACAGGCGCTGGCCGGAACGAATATCGCCGTGGCTGCCGGGCCGCATGCCGTGGTCGAAGCCGCGCAGATGGCGAGTGACTGGGTCATGGCCGCCATTGTCGGGGCTGCCGGGCTGCCCGCGACTTTTGCCGCCGCGCAGCGGGGCGCGACGGTCGCTTTCGCCAATAAGGAAACGCTGGTATGCGCCGGGCCGCTGATGATGGATCTGGTGGCGCGCACCGGCGCGGCGTTGTTGCCGGTTGATAGCGAGCACAACGCCATCTGGCAGGTTTTTGAAAGCGAGCGGCGCGACGCCATCACACGGCTCATCCTGACGGCCTCGGGTGGGCCGTTCCGGCGCAGTTCGCTGGCGGAAATGGCGCGGATGACGGCGGCCGAAGCGATCAAGCATCCGGTCTGGTCGATGGGCGCGAAAATCTCCATCGATAGCGCGACGATGATGAACAAGGGGCTTGAGGTTATCGAGGCCTGTTTTCTGTTCGCGATGCCGGAAGACAAGGTGGATGTACTCGTGCATCCGCAATCCGTCATTCACAGCATGGTCGAATATGCCGACGGCTCGGTGCTGGCGCAACTCGGCTCGCCCGATATGCGCACGCCGATCGGCTATGCACTGGCCTGGCCGGAGCGCATGGCGACGCCTGCGGTACGGCTCGATCTCGCCAAAATCGGCCAGTTGACCTTTGAGGCGCCCGATCCCGAGCGCTTTCCGGCGCTCAAGCTCGCACGGCAGGTACTCCGCGCCGGGGGCACCGCGCCCGCCGTGCTTAACGCGGCGAACGAGGTTGCGGTGCAGGCTTTCCTCGAAAATCGTATCGGCTTCCTTGATATTGCCGCGATTTGCACCAATGTATTAGGTAAGATTGCTCCGGTTGCCTTGAGCGACCTTGGCGTGCTGGCGGCAGCCGACAAGGCAGCGCGTGCGGCGGCACAGATGGAAATTGCAGCGCGGTCGTAAGCGCTGCATGGGATTGAACAGCGAGCCGGGAAGGTCAGCAATGCAGGGTGTAATCGCCTTTTTCCAGAACAGCTTCGACGTTATCATCAACTACGGCATTCCATTCGTTTTGACGCTTAGCATTGTCGTCTTCGTGCACGAGTTCGGCCATTTCTGGGTGGCGCGGCGTTGCGGCGTGAAAGTGTTGTCATTTTCCATCGGCATGGGGCCGGAGATTTTCGGCTTCACCGACAAGCTTGGGACGCGCTGGCGCTTCTCGCTCCTGCCGGTCGGTGGTTATGTCCAGATGTTCGGCGATGCCGATCCGGCCTCGGCGACCGTCGACGAACAGGCCAAAGCAATGCCGGATGCCGAGAAGCGCCACGCCTTTTTTGCGCAAAACGTCTATAAGCGTATTGCGATTATCTTCGCCGGTCCGGCGATGAATTATATTTTCGCTTTTGTGCTGCTGCTGGGCATGTTCACCTTCCTCGGCGTTCCAAGCCAGCCAGCGATTGTCGACACGGTGACGCCGGGCAGTGCTGCCGAGGTGGCAGGCATCCAGCCGGGGGACAAAATTCTCAGTACTGACGGCGTTGCCATCAAGAATTTCGCGCAGTTGCAACGGCGGGCCATCTTTAACGATGGCACACCGATGGATCTCGTCATCGAACGTCATGGCGCTGTGCAACATATTGCCGTGACGCCGAAGCTTATCGAGACCACGGATCGGCTTGGCAATCCGGCCAAGTTACGGCGTATCGGCATCTCTGCGACGACAAAGACCGAAAGCTATGAGCCGGTTGGTTTTGTCGGAGCGATCACCGAAACGTTCGAATTCATCGGCAATTTCACGCAAGATACAATCACGGTCATCAGCCAGATGATCAGGGGCACGCGTAGCACCGAAGATCTGGGGGGGCCGTTGCGGATCGCCAAGATTGCGGGTGATATCGCCAAGACGCGCGATATTGGCTGGTATCTCGATTTTCTGGTGCGGATTTCGCTCAGCCTCGGGTTTGTTAACCTTCTGCCGATTCCGTTGCTCGATGGCGGCCATATCTTCTTTTACCTGCTTGAAGCCGCACGGCGGCGGCCGATGTCCGAGCGGTTCCAGGAATATGCCTCGCGCGTCGGGCTTGGTATTGTATTGAGCTTGATGATGTTTACCTTGTGGAATGATGCCGTCTTCATGAAATTCTGGCCGCATTAATTCGCTGGGGATAAACGGAAACGGACGTGGAACGGCCTTGTCTGGCTGCTGATTTTGCCGTATCGGTAGAGTCCTTAACAGCTTCAGCCGGATTCCCATGTCTGTTCGTTCTT
>JBDHTV010000174.1:0-3951 GCA_039808825.1 Bdellovibrionales bacterium
CCGGCGCGTTCGCGTTGCGCGAGGTCAATCAGCTCCAGGCACCAGGCCGCGTCATAAGCCGCAAGACGGGTGCGGTCGGCGCCGCTCAGATCGCGCTTGCCGTTATAGAAGGAGCGGAAATATTTGAGGCTCTCGACACCATAGACCAGCTCTTCGGAGATGCTGCGATCATCTTCGATCGCGTTGAGCAGCGCCTCAAGATCGCCGAACATGATCTGTTCCTCGAAATCATCGAGCTGGCTCGTGCGTTGCTGTTGTTGCGGGGCCGAACGGCGGGTCTTGATCATTGTCGTCTGCATCAGTTCAACTCCTTTAAACGATACGCACTATTTCATGGCCAACCGGCGGGCAGATTCCAGCCCACATCATGCCGCAGGGCGGCACGATGTTTACTGGCAAGCCAGACATTCCTCATATTTATTGGCTTCGGCTTCCGTCTCCTGCGCCACGGCATGGACGCGCGTGACCAGCGGCACAACTTTGCCGTCGTCATGCTTGACCTGCGCCGCACCGGATTCCGACAGGGCCGAGCCTGCCGCCGCGCCATGCGCCGATTCCGCCCGCGCCAACGATTTGGAGCGGCAGTAATAGAGGCTCTTCACGCCCTTCTTCCACGCCGTGAAGTGGATGGCGTGCAGATCGCGCTTATGCACATCGGCGGGCAAGAAGACGTTGAGGCTCTGCGCCTGGCACACAAACGGCGCACGGTCGGCGGCGAGATCGATCAGCCAGCGCTGGTCAAGCTCGAACGCAGTCTTGAACACCGCCTTCTCGTGATCCGACAGGAAATCGAGATGCTGCACCGAGCCTTCATGCGTCGTGATATCCGACCAGGTGTCGTCGTCGTTCCTGCCGTAGCTTTCCAGCACGTCGGAAAGATATTTGTTGCGCACGCCGAAGCTGCCCGAGAGCGTCTTGTGCGTGTAGCTGTTGGCCGCATTGGGCTCCACGCCCGGCGAGGTGCCGCCGCAGATAATGGAGATGGACGCGGTGGGCGCGATCGCGATCTTGTTGGAGAAGCGCTCCATAATGCCGTAATCGGCGGCATCCGGGCAGGCGCCACGCTCATGCGCGAGCTTGACCGAGGCGGCGTCGGCCGCAAGCTTGATATGCTTGAAGATGCGCTTGTTCCACACCTTCGCCATCACGCTTTCGATCGGCACATTCTGGCTCTGGAAGAAGGAGTGCATCCCCATGATACCGAGCCCGACCGAACGTTCGCGCTGCGCGGCATAGGCGGCGCGGCTCATGCTGTCCGGCGCGCGCTGGATGAAATCCTCCAGCACATTATCAAGGAAGCGCAGGCAATCCTCGACCATCGTCGGGTGGTCTTCCCATTCCAGGAACTTTTCGACATTGAGCGAGGACAGGCAGCAGACGGCGGTGCGGTCGCGGCCATATTTATCCTGACCCGTCGGCAGCGTGATTTCGCTGCACAGGTTCGACATCTTGACCGTCAGCCCGGCAAGCTTGTGATGCTCGGGGATGACGCGGTTGACCGTATCGATGAAGAGCAGATAGGGCTCGCCGGTCTCGATCCGGGCGGTCAGGATGCGGATCCACAACGCGCGCGCATCAATGCGGCGGATAACGGCGCCATCCTTCGGGCTGGTCAGCGCCCACTCCTCGTTCTTCTCGACCGCGCGCATGAAAGCGTCCGGAATCACGACGCCGTGATGCAGGTTGAGCGCCTTGCGGTTCGGGTCGCCGCCGGTCGGGCGGCGCATTTCGATGAATTCCTCGATTTCGGGATGGCTGACCGGCAGATAGGTCGCGGCCGAACCGCGGCGCAGACTGCCCTGGCTGATGGCAAGCGTCAGGCTGTCCATGACGCGGATGAAGGGGATGATGCCCGACGTCTTGCCGTTGCCGCCGACTTTTTCACCAATCGAGCGCAGATTGCCCCAGTAAGAGCCAATGCCGCCGCCGCGCGACGCGAGCCAGACATTTTCGTTCCACAAACCGACGATGCCGTCGAGGCTGTCATTGGCTTCGTTAAGGAAGCAGGAGATGGGCAGACCGCGGTTGGTGCCGCCATTGCTCAACACGGGCGTCGCCGGCATGAACCACAGCTTGCTGATATAGTCGTAAAGCCGCTGGGCGTGCGCCGCATCGTCGGCATAGGTCATCGCCACACGGGCGAACATGTCCTGGAAGCCTTCTCCCTTTAAAAGGTAACGATCTTCCAGCGTTGCTTTCCCGAAACCGGTTAACAGAGCGTCCCGCGAACGATCAATCGTAACCTGCGGACCGCGCTCGACTTGCATGACGTCAAACATTCGTACCTCCCCCACTGGCGCCGGATAAGCTTCTATAAAGTTATCAACAGGCTGTGGGTAACTATAAGGGTAAAATTCAGGAAAAACCACCAGATATTGGGGTCGATGGGTGTTATCCTACCACATCTCGCAGCGCTGTCACCTTTCAAACACACTGGTTAACGCGACTCTGCAGGCCGCAGTTAACGGCAGCAAGCCTATGATTTGGCGCTACAAAATACCACGGAATCCGAGGGCAATATTCTTGCGTATTTACCCATTTGAGGCGCTGGCGGCAAAAATTTTATGGGCGGCACGAAAAAGTCCTGTTTGTGTTTTTTGGTAACAAAGCCGCCCACAAACCGTGCCGCTTGCGTGACGATTTGGGAGTTAAGCGGCTTATCAACATCGTTACCCACTGGGGCTATTGCAGCACTTATTGCGCCTTGAGACGAATCACGTCGCCCACACGGAATCACTCGACTTCCAGCGGCGAATCAGAGATAAGGTCCCTGTTTTTGCGACGCAAAAATTTTATGGAATGGATTCCACCTTACCGTTTTTCAAAACGGTGCTTGAGCCGCTCACGGCAGCGGCGCGGCGCGATTTGATCGCCGCGAACGATTCCCAGCTCGATGCGCTGCGTCATGCGCCCCTGCCCGTTCGCACGGCCTGGGTTTCCGATGTGCATCTCGGCACGCGCAGCTGTCAGGCGGGCGCTCTGGTGGGGTTTCTCGAACATATCAAGCCCGACACACTCTATCTGAACGGCGACATCTGGGACATGTGGAAGATCGGCGCCTATCAGGTGACGAAGATCGGCCGCTCGATCAACCAGCGTCATTATGCCCCCGCCCAGCTTACGGTGATGAAAAAGCTGCTACGGTTGCACGACAAGGGCGCGCAAGTCATCTATGTGCCGGGTAACCATGACGAGGTCGCGCGTGACTGGCATGGCGCGCGGCTCGGGCGCTTTCTCGTCCAGAACGAGACCGTGCATCAAACCGCGGATGGCCGGCATCTGCTCGTCGCGCATGGCGACGCCTATGACCAGGTGGTGCGCAACAACCGCCTGCTTTCGATTTTCGGTACGCACGCCAAAGAGTTGGTAACGCGTGTGAGCCTGAAACTTGAAAAGGCGCGGCAGGGTCGGCGCGTCAATCGCGCGATGGAAATACTGGGTTTAAGCTCGCACTGGTCGCTGGCCAAGGCGCTCAATGACCGGCTCGACAGCACGAATTATAACGCCGCGTTCGAGAATGCGATCCAGCAGGATATGACCCAGCGCAACGCCGCCCGCGCCAAGACCGGCTTGCCGCCGCTCGACGGCATCATGCTCGGCCACACCCATATCCCGGACGAGCGCACACTCAAAACTCAGAACGGCCAGCCCTTCACTTATTACAACTCCGGAGACTGGATGGATCCACGCCATTGCACGGCGCTGCTGGAAGGCCATGACGGCAAAATTCGCCTCGTGCGCTGGGATGACAAACAGGGCATTGTCAATTATCAGCCGGGAAGACCGGCGGATGTCCGCAACCCAGTCGTGCAGCAGGCCAAAGTTGGTTAACCCTTGTTATTTCAATTATGAAACGCAGCACTGGTTACCGGTGCGAAAGTTAATAAATTGACGAATTTCTTTTACAGCTCTTTGGAATCTCTCTAGATTGCGCCCATCTGTTGCACTGCG
>JBDHTV010000175.1:0-3934 GCA_039808825.1 Bdellovibrionales bacterium
GTCGCCATGAGCGTGGCGGCGGTCTCGGTTGCGACCGGCGTGAGCGCAGGTTGGCCGGCTTCCTGCCTGGTTAGGAATTCCGCAACGGGTGCGCCTTGCCGGGTCGCAATGGTATCGCGCGGCACGCCGCTCACCAGCAGCGAGCGTTGCCATAGCGTCTTGAGGCTATGGTTGGCCGCCTCGCGGTAAAGCGCGACGACGGCGGGACCGAGATCACCCGGGGTAATATCGACTTTGGATAATATGTCGCGCATCTATGACCAGCCCAATCTTGCGGGCAGTCTAGTGCCAAATGCGTCAGGTCAAAGCACGAAATTAAAGCTTTATAGTTTCACAGCTTCATTAACTGCATCTTGATGGGCCCATCAGCGCGGCCATGAATGAATTGGTCAACATAAGGGTTGCCCGATTCATCAATGCGATCACGCGGGCCCTGCCAGATAATCCGGCCTTCGTGCAGCATCGCGATGCGGTCGGCGATTTTACGTGCGCTCGCCATGTCATGGGTAATGGAAAGCGCGGTCGCGCCAACCTCGCGCACGCATTTGACGATGAGATCGTTAATCACGTCCGCCATAATCGGATCGAGACCGGTGGTTGGCTCGTCGAAGAAGATGATTTCCGGTTTCGCCGCGATCGCGCGGGCAAGGCCGACGCGCTTTTGCATGCCGCCCGAAAGTTCGGATGGATAGAGCATCGCGACGTCGGAACCCAGCCCGACAGCCGCCAGCTTCTCCACGGCGATTTCGAGCGCGTCCTTGCGCGCCATACCACTGCCCTGAATAAGCTTGAAGGCGACATTTTCCCAGACCGGGAGCGAGTCGAACAAGGCAGCGCCCTGAAACAACATGCCGAATTTGGCCATATGCGCATCGCGGGCCCGACCGTGGATGTGGGTGGTGTCCACGCCGTCGATTTCGATCCTGCCGGTTTCAGGCTGCAGGATGCCGAGAATGGACTTCAGCATCACGGACTTGCCGGTGCCGGACCCGCCGATGATGACAAGCGATTCTCCGGCGCGGATATCGAGATTGATGCCGTTCAGCACCTTTTTCGGACCAAAGGATTTATGGACATCGGTCAGCGAAATTTTGGGTGGTGCGGTCACGGCGGGGGCTTGGTCAAACATCATTTCCCCACGAAGAACAGGCCGGTCAGGACATAGTTCGCGATCAAAATCAGGATCGAGGCCGAGACGACCGCATTGGTCGTCGCCGCGCCGACACCCTGCGCCCCGCCGCGCGAATGATAACCGTTGTAGCAGCCCATGAGCGCGATGATGAAGCCGAAGACCGCCGCCTTGATGAGGCCGGAGACAACATCCATCGTCTGCAGGAAATTCCAACTCTGGCGAATATAGCTCGCGGCGTTCATGTCGAGACGGTAGACGCTCACGATATAACCGCCGAAAACGCCGATGATATCGCCAACCAGCACGAGCAATGGCAGCGTGATGGTGCTGGCGAGCAGCCGCGGCGCAACCAGGTATTTATAGGGATTGGTCGAGAGCGTGGTCAGCGCGTCAATCTGTTCGGTCACGCGCATGGTGCCGATTTCGGCGGCGATGGCCGCCCCGATGCGGCCTGCAACCATCAGGCCCGCGAGCACCGGCCCAAGTTCACGCGTGAGCGACAGCACGACGACATTGGCGATCGCGCTTTCCGCGTTGAAGCGGGCGAAGCCGGTATAGGTCTGTAGCGCCAGCACCATGCCCGCGAACAGGGTGGTCAGGCCGACGACGGGCAGCGAGTAATAGCCGATATCCACCATCTGCCGCAGCAGTTGACGCAGATGGTAGGGCGGGCGGAAAACATGGCTCAAGCCGGTCAGCAGAAAGAGCGTGAACTGGCCTGCGGATTGCAGAAATTCCAGCATGGTGCGGCCAAGAAGGGCAAGCGGATTATGCGTTTCCATCTTCACCTGCGCGACAAGTCCTAGCTGGTATAGACGCGGCGATAGCGCGCGCCGAGATTGGTCAGAATTTCATAGCCGATGGTGCCCGCCGCCGTGGCGACGGCATCGACGTCCTGTTGCTTGCCGAACAGCTCGGCGACCATGCCGGGCTGGCACAGCTCTTCCGGCACGTCGGTCACGTCAACGGTGATGAGGTCCATCGAAACGCGGCCCACGACCGGCGCGCCATGCGTGCCGAAATAGACGACGCCGCGATTGCTGAGCGAACGCAGGAAGCCATCGGCATAGCCAACGGGGAGCACGGCGAGGCGACCCGCCCGCTTGCTGCGCCAGCGCGCGCCATAACCAACGCTCGCTTCCGGCAGCAGCGGCCGCAACTGCAGCACCGGCGCAGTCAGGCTCGCGACGGCATGCATCGGGTTCAGCTTGGCGGGCGTGGGGTTGATGCCATAAAGCGCGCAACCCGGGCGGACCTGGTCGAAATGGTAATCCGGGCCGAGGAAGATGCCGGAGGAGTTGGCGAAGCTGACCGGCGCTTTGGGCAGTTGGTTGAGCGCGGCTTGCAGCCGCTCAAGCTGCGTGGCGTTCATGGCGTGGTCGGCGTCGTCGGCGCAGGCAAGATGACTCTGCCAGTAACGGATGGTCAGGCCGGCGAGCCAGCCGGGGTTTTGCACAAGCTCGGTCATATCGGCGCCGGAGAGGCCAAGCCGGTTCATGCCCGTATCGAGATGGACGATGACCGGCAGCTGCTTCTCCGTCTTGAAAGCGATGTCCTGCCAGGTATGGATGGCGGGCATATCGCACAATACGGGGATCAGATTGTGGCGCAGGGCCAGCGCCTGCTCGCTGGCAGGGATGCCGTGCAGGACGGCGATGGCGGCATCGGGCAGCATTTGCCGTAATGTCAGCGCTTCGTCGAGATGGGCGACATAGAAGAATGAGCAGCCGGCCTTCGCCAGCATGGGGGCGATCTGCGCCATGCCAAGCCCGTAGGCGTTGGCTTTGACGGCGGCGGCTGTCTGGGCTGGGTAGGCCCGGTCGGCCAGCAGCTTGTAATTCGCGACGACCGCGCTCAAGGCGATCGTCAATGTGCCGGCGATGCTGTGGTTCATTCGGGGATATCGTAGCGCTGTTCGAGGTCTGAGAAACGGGTATAGCGACCATCGAAATGCATGGCAACCGTTCCGGTCGGGCCATGGCGGTTTTTGCCGATAATCGTCTGGGCGATATTGCGGATTTTCTCGCCTTGCTCCATCCAGCGCTGGTGGCGGCTGTTGAAGGCGTCGTCGCTTTCGTTTTCGCGGCGCTTGGGCTCGTTCTGGGCGTGGTAATATTCCTCGCGATAGACGAACATAACCACGTCGGCATCCTGCTCGATCGAGCCGGATTCGCGCAAATCAGCGAGCTGGGGGCGTTTGTCCTCGCGGTTTTCGACGTTACGCGACAGCTGCGACAAGGCGAGGACCGGGACGTTGAGTTCCTTGGCCAGGGCCTTGAGGCCGCGCGTGATTTCCGAGATTTCGAGCACGCGGTTATCGTCGCGGCGCGAGGTGCCACGCAGCAATTGCAGATAGTCGACGATAATCAGCCCGATATTGCCCTGCATACGCTGCAGGCGGCGGGCCCGGGTGCGCACCGCGGCGATAGAGAGAGCGGGTGTATCGTCAATATAAAAGGGCAGATTGCCCAGTTCGGCCGTGGCCTGGATGAATTTGCCGAAATCCTCGGTCTTGAGGCGGCCGCCGCGAATGTCGTTGGACGAGATGCCGGTATGTTCGCCGAGCAGACGCAGCGCGACCTGTTCGGCCGACATTTCGAGCGAGAAGAAGATCACGCCGCCGCCGTCGCGCCCGGCGCTGTCCTTCCAGGCCCGAGCCGCGGCGAGCCCGATATTGGTGGCGAGCGCGGTTTTGCCCATCGCCGGCCGGCCAGCCAGGATGACGAGATCGGAGCGATGTAACCCCGCGAGCTTATGGTCGAGATCGCGCAGGCCGGTGGTCACGCCCGTGATATGGCTGTC
>JBDHTV010000176.1:0-3897 GCA_039808825.1 Bdellovibrionales bacterium
GCGCTTTCTGTTGCCCGCCTTTGTGCTCCTCGCTTTGCTGGCCGGACCTGTTGCCGCCGCCAACAAAGCCGCGCCGAACGAGCCCAAGACCAGAACCATCCAGCTTGATGAAGCAACGCTGAGCCGCGTTGGTAATGAATTCACCAAAGCCGTCGCCGACAAGAACATTGCGGCGCTTGGCGCCGATCTCGCCGATGATATCGACATCACCATCGAAATCATGGGCCAGGAACAACACCTGACCAAGGCGGAGTATCTCGCCAATTTCCGGCGCAGCTGGGACAAGATCAAGGATTATGAGTTCAAGCCGACCAGCGGCGAGGTCGAGGTCAGCATCGACAGCCCGACACGCGCCACCTATCGTTTCAGCGCGATTGAAACCATGCTGTTTAACGATATCGTCATCAAGGGGCTCAACGAGCAGGAAAACGTCGTCGAACTGCGCAATGGCCGTCCGCTGATGACCAAAGCGAACGTGCATATCAGCGTCTATGCCAGCGTGAAAATCTAACGCCGCTTACTTCGCTTCGCGTAGCGCGTTCTCCCGCATCCGCCATAAGGGCCGCATGAGTGCGTTCCAGATGCTGGTCTTGCCCGACAGGATATTGACCTCCGCCGTCATGCCCGGAAACAGCGGCATATGCTCGCCCATATTGTTGCGCGCCAACGCGACGCGCACGCGGTAATAGGGCACGCCCCGCTCATCGGCAAGCGTGTCGGCGCTGATATCGACGAGCTTGCCGTCAATACCGCCGTAAATCGCGTAATCATAGGCCGAGATTTTGACAAGCGCGGGCAGGCCGTTCCAGATCAGCCCGCGATCCTTGGTCGGCACGCGCCCTTCCACGATCAGCTTATCGTCGAGCGGTATAATCTCGGCGAGCTTGTCGCCCGGTTTGACTACGCCGCCGAGCGTATTAATGTAAAGCCGGTTGACCACGCCGCGGATCGGCGACGTCACCGTCGTGCGCCGGATCTTATCCGCCGGAGTCTTGCTGCGCTCCTGCAGCTGGCTAAGCGCGAGCTGCGCTTTTTTGAGGTCTTCCAGCACGTCGCTGCGATGTTTTTCCTGCGCTTCGTTGATGCGGCGCCGGACCTCGGCGAGCTCGGCCTGCACCACGGGCATGGATTTCTCGACCTGCCCGAGCCGCGTCGTGGTTTCCTGCATCGCGCTCTTGGATTGCAGATAGCGCGTCTCGGAAATCGCCCCGGCCTGGCGCAGCTTCTCGTTGATGGCGTGCTGGTCGCGTGCGACATGCAGCTCCTGCGTGATATTGTCGTACTGGGTCTTGAGATCGTCGAGCTTGAATTGCTTCTGGTTAGCCTGTTCCTCGAGCACATTGAGCCCGGAATGGTAGTCGCGCATCCGCGACTGGAAGAGCTGGCGCTCATTCTCCAGCGCGGCGGATGTCGCCTGCTCGGCGAGCGAGCCGAAATCCGGCGCGGCCTTGTCGGCCAGTTCGGCCTGCAGCCGCACGATCTGCAGGCTTTGCGCCACGCTTTGCAGCCGCAATTCGTTCGAATCCGATTCCGCCTGCTGGTTGCTGATCTGGAACAATGGTTGTCCGCTCTCGACCTGCTGGCCTTCGGCGACCATGATGTTGCTGACCACGCCGCCTTCGAGATGCTGGATCACCTTGGCCTGACCGGACGGCACGATGCTGCCCTGCCCGCGGACCTGCAAATCGATGGTGCTGAATTCGGCCCAGAGCCAGAAGGCGGCGAGACAGCCAACCATAGCGTAGAGCACCAGCCGGTGCCGGGATGATCCGCCGTGGCCCGGCGCGAATAAATCATCAGGCATGGCCCTGCGCGCCCCCCTGCGCCAGTAACTTCAGGATGCTGTCGCGCGGTCCATCCGCCGCGATCTTGCCGCCGTCGATCAGGATGAGCCGGTCGACGAGGCCAAGCAAGGTCGTGCGGTGCGTCACCAGCACCAGCGTCTTATCCCGCGCGAAGTGCTGCAGCGCCTGCCGCACATGGTTCTCCAATGAATGATCCATGCCGTTGGTCGGCTCGTCGAGCAGCATGATCTGCGGTCGCCGGATCATGGCACGCGCCAGCGCGATCGCCTGCTTTTGCCCGCCGGAGAGCCGCGCCCCGCCCTCGCCGATCTCAAACTCGAGGCTGATGCCCGCCTGCTGCAACAACGCATCGAGGCCGCACATCTGCAATACCTGTTGCAGCCAGGCGTCGTCCACCGCCTCCTGTACGCCGAGCATGATATTGGCGCGGATGGTGCCGGAGAAAAAGAACGATTCCTGCGGTACGATGCCGAGCTGCTGCCGCCATTCGACCGGATGGATGGTGGTCAGCTGCATCTCGTCGGCCAGCACCTGCCCGGTTTGCGGCGTGATGACGCCTTCGAACAACTGGGTGATCGTGCTCTTGCCCGCGCCGGTACGGCCGATGATGCCGACCTTCTCACCCGGCGCGATCCGGCACGACAGATGATAGAGCGTCGGCCGCACCTGCCCCGGATGATAGAAAGTCACGTCCTGCAGCGCGAGTCCGCCCTTGAACGGCGCTTTCGGCGCATAATCCATCGGCACGTGCGGCTCGACCGGCAGGCCAAAAATCCGGTCGATGGTTTGCAGCGCGTTGAAGGATTGGCGCAGCCGCGCGACGACGGAGGCGATACCCATGATCGGGCTCATCGCGCGGCCGACCAGAATACTGGCCGCCACCAGACCGCCGACCGACAAGGCGCCTTTCTCGATCTCATAAACACCGACGACGATCACGAAAACGCTGATCAGCGACATGATGGTGAGGTCGAGATCGTCCATCAGCCCGACGATATGCTGGCTGCGATAGCCGCTCGCCGCCGCGCGCTGGCTGATCCGCTGCCAGCGGAACAAATGCGTGCCGACGGCGTTGAACAGCCGGATGGCGGCCGCCCCGCTCAGCATCTCGACCAGCACGGCGTTCTTGCTGCGCAGCTCCTGCGCCTGATGGTCGGCGGCGCGATTGGTCGGCAAGCGGCAGAGCAAGCTCGCGACGAACATGAGCGCGATACCGCCCAGCACCACCAGCATCAGCCCCGGATCGATAATGTAAATCACGATCAGGAAGAGCAGGAAGAACGGCAGATCAAGCACCGCGGGCATCAACCGCATGGCGAAGAACTCGCGCAGACCCTGCATTTCGCGGAACAGGTCGGACTTTTCGCCAACCGTCAGCTGTTGCGCGGCGCCTTGCATACGCAGCAGCTGATCCATCAAATCGGCATCGAGCTTGGCTGCCAGTTGCGCCGCAACCCGGCCCAGAATATGACCGCGCACCAGCTTGAAGACGAAATTGAAGGCGAACGCCAGCACGACGCCGGTGGTCAGCGCCCACAACGTTTCCTCGGCATGGTTCGGCACCACCCGATCATAGACATTCATCGAGAATAGCGGCGTGACCAGCGCGAACAGGTTGATGAACAGGGTCGCGACCGCCATATCGCGATAATCGGCGCGATAGTCCCAGAACAAATCCCAGAACCAGGCCGCACGCCGTTGCAGCATCGCCCCTTTGTCAAGCGACGCGGCCTGCGCCTTGTCGAAACCGAGCGCCAGCAACGGCGCGTTACCCTCCGGCAACGGCTGGGCCTTGCCGCTCCGCGCCTCGATCACGCGCAGCGCGCCTTTCTCCGGCAGCAGCACGAGCGGATTCTCCGGCGTCAACAGCAGCAGATGCGGCAGCGTCAGGTTCTTGAGATCGCCCGGCAGCATCGCCCGCGCCGTAACGGCAAAGCCGCGCTGCCGCGCGATACGCTGCAGATCCTCAAGCGCAAGCGGCCGCGTCGCGTCGAGCGGCACCTGTGCGCCAACCAGCTTGCTATTGAGCGGCAACTGGTAGAATTGCAGCACGCGGGCGAAGCCCTGCCACAACGGATCTTGTTGCAATGTT
>JBDHTV010000177.1:0-3862 GCA_039808825.1 Bdellovibrionales bacterium
GCGAGGCGCTGCGACGTCCGCGGCGTATTGATGTTCTGGCGCTGCGGCAACAGGCGCTTCGGCGCGCGGCCGCTCACTTCGACCTGCTGCAGATTGTTGAGCGTGTCCTCGATATGGTCGATGATGGTGAACAGGGTCTGCTGCACTGTGCCGTTGTCAATCTTGCCCGCCGCTTCCGCGTTCGGCTTGGTCGCGTAAAACTGGGCGTAGTCGGCAAACTGGCCGTAGAGCGACGAGACGCGGCGCGCGAGGTCCGGTCCCAGCAGGCCGATGCGGCCGACATAAGCCTGATACAGCGTGCTGCGCAGGCGCGGCCAGACGCTGGAAAGCTTGCTGACCGCTTCCGCGCCATAGCCGAGCGTATCGGCGCGCGAAATGCAGATGGCGCGTGCGGCCATCAGTTCGCCGCGCAGCGCGGCGGCGAGCGCCTTGCGCTCCTGGCTATATTCGTAGCGACGCAACGCAATCTGCCCCAGGCCGTACAGGATCATTACGGCGGCGGGCGTCAGACCCGCGAACCACAGCCAGGCCGTGCCTGGCTCGCTGCTTTGAACGATGGGGGCGGCGGTCGTGACGACTTCGGGAGGCAGCATGGTCGGTACCTGCAGCTGAGCGGATGATTCGGCGGTTGCCTTCGACGAATCAGATTCTACACCAGCTGTTTTCACCGCGATCTTGTCATTTTTATCGTTGCCACCGGATGTTGTGGATAAAACCGGCTTGTCGGCGGCGGCAAGTTTGGTCTCGGCCGGTTTCGTCTCGGCGGGCTTGGTCTCCGCCACGACGGGCTCGGCCTTGGCCGTTTCGACCGGCTTCGGCGACCACATGCCCAGCTTCTGCAGCTGCGCCTGGCTTTGCGCCGCGAAATAAAGATCGGCGTAATTGGTATCTTCGACCGTGCTGCGGGCGACATAGGCCCAGCCTTCCTGCAGCAGCGTCTGGCTGATATCGCTAATCTTGTCGGTCTTGCAGGAGGCGAGCAGGCGGAAGCTCTTGTCGCGCTCCTGAATGCGGCAGGTCACAGTCTCGTTCGCGAACAGCTTTTCGAGCGCGGCATGGGCTTCGTTGCCATGCGCGGCGTTCATCGGCGGAATCGTGACGCCGAACAAACGCAGCTCCGTATCGCCGACCTTGATGCGTTCGGCGTCGATGGCGCGGGCAAGGCCGGAGACGATGCGGTTGCCGCGGCCTTCCTCGACCGCCAGCTTTTGCTGCTGCACCTTGATGCGCGGAGCCTTCTTGGGCGGGGGCATATCGTCGACGACCGCCCAGGCCGAAGCCCCGGCCAGCAAGCCGCCTAAAACGCAAGCCGATAGCAAGGTTCGCCGCATCAATCGGTTAGCCATGAATCATCACTCCTCCCAGCTTGGCGCAAGGATAAGTAATTTTCGGTCGCGATGCCATAAAAATGCGGTGGCCAAATGCTTGCCAGTCCGGTTAATGGCCCGGCCGATGGCGCCGTTCCGGCGTTGTCATTTGCGTTGGCCATGCCATATCTATACACATCACGCGATGTGCAGGCGCGAAAGGCGCGGAAAGAAGGTTAATCAAGATGGCTGACAAGATTCCCGTAACGGTGCTGACCGGATATCTCGGCGCGGGCAAGACCACGCTGCTGAACCGGATTTTGACCGAGGAGCATGGCAAGCGGTATGCGGTTATCGTCAACGAATTCGGCGAAATCGGTATCGACAACGATCTCGTGGTCGGCGCCGACGAAGAAGTGTTCGAGATGAACAATGGTTGCATCTGCTGTACCGTGCGCGGCGACCTCATCCGCGTCCTCGGCGGCTTGATGAAGCGCGCGCAGCAATTCGACGGCATTTTGATCGAGACGACGGGCCTCGCCGACCCCGCGCCGGTGGCGCAGACCTTTTTTGTCGATGAAGAGGTCGCCAAATGGGCGGCGATCGACAGCATCATCACCGTCGTCGATGCGCGCCATCTGCCGCTGCGGCTTAAGGACAGCAAGGAAGCCGAGGAGCAGATCGCTTTCGCCGATATCATCCTGCTCAACAAGACCGATCTCGTGACGCATGACGAGCTCAAGATCATCGAGCGTGCTATCCGCAAGATCAACGCCTTCGCCCGCATCATCGCGACGCAGCGTTGCGTCGTGCCGCTCGACCAGATTCTGGCGCAGGGTACCTTCGATCTCGAGCAGATTCTGGCGCGCGCGCCGGAGTTCCTCGACCCTAAACATTACGAACATGATCACGGTTTCGAGGAAGAAGACGGTCACGTCTGCTGCGGCCATCACCACCACGATCACGAGCATCACCACCATCATCATGACGGCGATTGCTGCCATGATCATGAACATCATCATCACGACCATCATCATGAGCATGGCCATGATCACCACCACAGCCATGAGCATCTGAGCCCGATTCATGACAGCGCGATCAGCAGCCTGTCCTTGACCGAGGACAAGCCCCTCGACCCGGCGCGGTTCGATGAGTGGATGGGCGAGCTGCGCGCGACCAAGGGCCAGGATCTCCTGCGTTACAAGGGTATTCTGTGTTTCAAGGATAATCCGCAACGTATGGTCGTGCAGGGCGTGCATATGATGATGGATGGCGGGCAACTCGGCGCATGGAA
This sequence comes from Bdellovibrionales bacterium, assembly GCA_039808825.1. Lineage (GTDB taxonomy): Bacteria > Pseudomonadota > Alphaproteobacteria > UBA9219 > RFNS01 > JAGOHT01. The sequence continues at coordinate 2,602 of JBDHTV010000177.1, forward strand.
GACGGACGAAAAGAAGCAAAGCCGTTTGGTCTTCATTGGCCGTCAGCTCGATGAAGAAGCGCTCAAACGCGGCTTTGCTGCCTGCGCCGCATAATAATAAGGTTCATATGCCATGATGCAGGCTCCGCCTTCGGCCATCGCGCGGCAATGGTCGCTTGATACCAAAATCAATGATCTGGTCGGCAATAGCGCCGGCGATGCGGTCGCCTTGGCGCTTGGCGACGGGCGCGTCGCCTTGTTTGCCGCGCAGGAAGCGGAACAGGAACCGCAACTGCTGCCGCTCCATGACGGGGTGAGCCTGGCGCTGGCGGCGTGTGGCGATGGTTTTGTTTCCGGTGGTGACGATGGCCGCGTGGTAGCCTTTGGACTCGGTGTGGAAGCGCGCGAACTGGCGCGCCAGCAAGGGCGCTGGATCGATCAGGTCGCGAGCGACGCCGAAGGCAAGATGCTTGCCTATGCCTATGGCAAGAATTTGCAGCTCTTGACGGCCGACGGCGCGCCGCACGGCATCGCCAAGCAACATGTGAGCAGCGTTGGCGGCCTTGCTTTCAGCCCGAACGGCAAGCGCCTCGTCGCGACGCATAATAACGGCGTCACGCTATGGTGGACGGCGGCAACGGCGCAGAACCCCGTGACCTTGCCGTGGAAGGGCTCGCATCTGCTCGCCGCCTGGTCGCCGGACGGCAAGATCGTGATGACGGCGATGCAGGAGAACGCGCTGCATGGCTGGCGCCTGAGCGATATGAACGAAATGCGGATGCAGGGCTATGCCGGGAAGATCCGCAGCCTGAGCTGGTCGGTCAAGGGCCGCTATCTCGTGACCTCCGGCGCGCCGCAGGCGATCTGCTGGCCGTTCTTCGGCGGTGGCCCGTGGGGCAAGGCGCCGCTTGCGCTCGGCACCGACCGCGGGATGCTGGCGCGTTGCGCGGCCGCGCATCCGAAGGACGAACTCGTCGCCGTCGGTTATGACGACGGCATGATCGAGCTTGCGCCGCTCGACGGTCGCCCCAGCATCATGATCCACCCGCCGGTGGCGGAGGAGGGGCATGAGGTCGTTGGGCTGGTGTGGAATAAGAGCGGCGATTGCCTCTTCGCCGCGACGACCGACGGCTATGTGATGCTGTTTACCATCGATAGCGTCGCGAATGCGGTCACGCCGTAATTCCTGTGAAGCCGGGCTGTAAATGTCTGCTTGCTGCGGCGCTTAATTCAGCCTGATCGGCTGATAGGGGCTGTCGAGCGAAAAGGCGGGGATCTCGAC
>JBDHTV010000178.1:0-3815 GCA_039808825.1 Bdellovibrionales bacterium
ATCGTGCTTGAGCTCAACAAGAGCTTCGAGACGGCGCTGGCGGCTCTGAACGAGCGTTATCCGCACCACATCGTTGTACCGCGTAACGATAGCTTCGGCGTCGCGCTTTATGCCAAATGGCCATTCACGGCGCAGGTGAGTGAGCAGGGCTGGTATAAGCTGCCGCTTGTGCGGGCGGATTTTCCCGCTTTCACGCTGCTGGCGGTGCATCCGACCTCGCCGATGAGCTTCACCAACCGGATGGAGCACAATACCTATATGCAGAATATCGCCGCGATCGCACGCGGCATCGACCGGCCGGTGGTGCTGGCGGGCGACCTCAACGCCACGCTATGGTCGGTCTCGATAAGTCCGCTGCTCGAGGCCGGATTTTATCATATCGGCGGCCCGTTCCATTATACTTGGCCGAGCATGGCGCCGCTGACGGCCATCCAGATTGACCATGTCTTCGCCACGCGCGGCGTGACCGGTGATTTGACTGTGCTGGACGATATTGGTTCCGACCATTTTCCGATCCGCGCGGTGCTGACCATTCCGGGTAAAAGTTAACAAGCCCGCGCAGTTGCGCCTGTGGCATGATGGGGCTAGTTTGGTGCCCTCGCAGCACAGGAACAGGCCATGGCGCTCAAGATCGAAACCTTCAATAATCAATCCGGCGGCAATGCCTTTTACAAGGCGGTCGGGCATCCGCTCGCGGCGGCCAAGGCGCGTTCGCTGGTCGCGCATCTGCAACAGAACGGCCCGATCGCCATTTATGACCCGAATAATCAACTCGCCGGATTCGCCGAGTTTTATCCGCTGCAGGAGATGGCAATCGCCGGGCTCTATGTGCAGGATGTCGAACAGATTGGCCGCAGTTTCCTCAATCATCGCGCCCAGCCGGTCACGGCGCTGGCCGAGAGCAAATGCCGCGCCATCCTGATCGCGAGCTTCGATTCGGCGCGCATCGTCGACCAGACCAAACATCTCTTCCCGGCCAATACGCCCTGGTACAGCTTTGACGGTCTGCGCCTGCCGGAAACGATGCTGACCGATAAGCAGCGTTATCTTGCAACGCTCAATTTCGCGACCAACATGGCCTTCTTTCGCGACGCGGCCGGGCAACATACCCGCATCGTCACCGCCAACTACTGGGCGACCTATGGCGGCAAGGAAGTCAGCGCCTGGTGCAATCTGTTCGACCATGAGGGCAAGACCATCGCCAACTGGACGCAAAAGCTGCCGGGGCCGAACGCGACCGTGGTGATCGACAGCGCCGAGGTACGGCAACGCTTCAACCTGCCGGAATTCACCGGCCAGCTCTTCATCCATATCATCGGCGCCGCCGGACACGATATCGTCAAATATGCGCTCGATACCTATGGCGATGACGATACGGTGCTGTCCTGTACGCATGACGCCAATTCCTGGCCGTCCGATCTTTATGCCGGCTTGCCCGCGCCGACGGCGGAGGAAGAGGTCGTGCTCTGGGTGCAGAACAGTCATCCGGGCACGATTCCGGCAGGCGAGCTCGGGCTGAATCTGATGGGCGACGACAAGGTGGCGTGGCTCGATAAGGCCTTGCCGCCTTTCGCGACGCACCGGCTCAGCGTCGCCGATCTGCTGCCGCAGGCGCGCTGGCCGCAACAGCTTGAAATTCAGGCGGGTAAGCACATTGTGCGGCCGCGCTATGAAGTGTTCGTCAAGAACGGACGTTCGCGCATCTCGCACCCCAATGTCGAACGCAGCGATCTTAAATCCGACAAGCGGCTCATCGAACTTGGTGACCTGCTCGGCAAGCTCCACATCCTGCCCGCACCGATTTTGCCGCCGGAGCGTTATGACAATCTCGCGCTGCCGACGCCGATGTCCACCGCGCAACAGCATTTGCCGCTTGAGGCGATTGTATACGACGCCACGGGGAAGGAAGTGACGCGGCACAAGTTCGGCAATCTGCCGCGCAACCATACCGCGCTGCTTGATGTCAACAAGCTGCTGGCCGGACACAAGCTGGCGGGCGGCTATGGCCATCTCGAACTGATTTATGATTTCAGCGCCGGCGGCGATGTCGATGGCTGGATGCATAGCCTGTTCCGTTACCGCGACCGGCAAACGGGCCATGCGGCGGAGACCAGCTTCGGTTCGCATATCTTCAACACGCTGATGACCTACCGCGGCGAGCCGCAATCCTATGCCGGCAAGGCGCCGGGGCTCAGCACGCGCCTGTTCCTGCGTTGCGGCAGTGGCGGTCAGGATACGTTGTGCCATCTCATGTATCCGGCATCGGTGCCGTGGCACCCGACGTCGGAAACTTCGCTGACCTTGACCGACCGCGACGGCAAGGAAGTCGCGAAACGCGTGGTGCGGATTCCCTGCCATGGCTCGCTGCTGTGGCGCGTCAGCACCATGTTCACGCCGGATGAGCGTGAAGCGGCGGGCGATCATGGCTATGTGCTGGTGCGCGACACCACCTGCCGTCTGTTCGGCTATCACGGGCTGGTCAGCCCGCAGGATGCCGCCTTCAGCCTCGATCATATGTTTGGGTTCTGATGAAAAGCTTGATGGCGCTTTTTGACAACAACCGCAGCTGGGCGGAGCGGATGCGCGCCCAGGACCCGGACTATTTCAAGCGGCTGGCGGCGCAGCAGCGCCCGGATTATCTGTGGATCGGCTGCTCCGATAGCCGCGTGCCCGCCAACCAGCTGCTGGGGCTGCCGCCGGGCGAGGTCTTTGTGCATCGCAACGTGGCCAATGTCGTGGCGCATGGCGATCTCAACTGCCTGTCGGTGATGCAATATGCCGTCGATGTGCTGCAGGTGAAGCACATCATCCTGTGCGGCCATTTCGGCTGCGGCGGCGTGCGCGCCGTGCTGCAGGGGCAGAAATTCGGCCTCATCGATAACTGGCTAGAGCATGTGCATGACGTGCAGAGCCGCCATCTGCCGCTGCTGCAGGGACTGCCGGAAGAGCAGGGCTGGCGCGCGCTCTGCGCGCTCAATGTCATCGAGCAGCTGCGCAATGCCGCCCTGACCAGTGTGGTGCAGCAGGCTTGGGCGCGCGGCCAGAAATTGTGGCTGCATGGCTGGATTTACGATGTTGGCGACGGGCTGTTGCGCGATCTGCAGGTCGCGGCCGAAAGCGCCGATGATTTTAACCGTAGCTATGAGCATGCGCTTTCCATCGTGCGGCATGAGCTGCGGTAAATTGCGTGAAAATGGCCTGCAAATGCGGGCTGTTTGCGCTTCCGGTACTCACGGATTGAACATAGGCTGCGCGCCCATGAAGCCTTTACCGGCTTCATATTCAACAGCCTCCATTTTCGGCTCATTTTGACGCAATTCTATAAGCGGTAATGGAAAAGCTTGCCGCAGCAGCGAATCGCCTTAGTTTATTCGGCAGGATTTTTGAACGGAAACAGGCATGAGCACGACACATAAGACCAAGGTTTTGATTATCGGCGCGGGGCCCGCCGGCTATACGGCGGCGATCTATGCGGCGCGCGCCAATCTCCAGCCCGTGATGGTGCAGGGCATGCAGCCCGGCGGGCAGCTCACCATCACCACCGATGTCGAAAATTTCCCCGGCTTTGCCGATATCATCCAGGGGCCGTGGCTGATGGAGCAGATGGCGGCGCAGGCGGCCAAGGTCGGCACCGTCATGCATTTCGATATGATCAAGGAGGTCGATTTCAGCCAGCGGCCGTTCCGCTGCCTGGCCGAGTCGGGCGACACCTTTATCGCCGATAGCGTCATCATCGCGACGGGGGCGCAGGCGCGCTGGCTCGGGCTCGCGAGCGAGAAGCATTTCCAGGGCCACGGCGTTTCGGGCTGCGCGAC
>JBDHTV010000179.1:0-3781 GCA_039808825.1 Bdellovibrionales bacterium
TAGACACACCGCATGACTGAACCACCTGTTGTCATCGCGATTGACGGTCTCGCCGCCTCCGGCAAAGGCACGCTTGCCAAGCTTATTGCCCGGCATTTCGACTATGCCCATCTCGATACCGGCCTGCTCTACCGCGCGGTCGGCATGGCCGTGCTGCAGGCGGGGGGCGATCCGGCTGACCCGGTGGCCGCGGAGCAGGCCGCACAAAATCTTGACCCGCAAAGCACGCTATCGTTAAACGACGATCCCGCCTTGCGCTCCCATGCTGCAGGCGAGGCTGCCTCCAAAGTCGCGGCCATTCCCGCTGTCCGCGCCGCGCTCCTTGATTTTCAAAGAAATTTCTGCACCAGACCGCCGCAAGGCAAGACTGGCGCCGTTTTAGACGGCCGCGATATCGGCACCGTTATTGCCCCGGATGCAAAAGTTAAGCTTTTCGTAACGGCAACCCCGGAAATCCGTGCCGCACGCCGCGCGAAAGAGTTGCGCGGCCGGGGTGAAAATGTTACGGATGCCACCGTCCTGGCGGACATGCAGGCACGCGATGCCCGCGATCAAAATCGCGGTGTGGCGCCAACCTTGCCGGCGGCGGATGCCCGTACGCTCGATACCAGCCAGCTTTCGATTGACGCGTGCTTCGCTGCGGCGCTGGCGCTGATTGAAGAAACAGCCGGTATAAAATAAGCCAGACAATCCGGCATGGTGCCGGATGACGGGGTGAAACCCGCGACCCACCGGGCGTTCATACGCTTTCCGCCCGGGTTCGCGCTTCATCCTGTTGCTTAACCCCTAGCGAAAGCGGCTTTCCGGTTTCGCAACACGAAGAAGCGTAATCGGAGCAAACTTATGGCGCGTTCTGCCACCAAGCGGGTCACCCGCGAACTCGATCTCAACCAGGAATTCTCCAGCAAGAATGGCGGTGAAAGCTTTGCCGCGATGCTCGACGCCACTTTGGGCGGCACGGGCGGGCTGGAAGGCAGCGTGCTGAAAGGCCGCGTGCTGGACATGACCGACGACACCGTGATCGTCGATGTCGGCCTGAAGTCGGAAGGCCGTATCCCCCTCAAGGAATTTGCCATCAACGGCCAGATGCCGGAACTCAAGGTCGGCGACACCGTCGAGGTCTATCTGGAACGTATGGAAGACCGCAACGGCGAAGCGATGCTGAGCCGTGAGAAGGCCAAGCGTGAAGAAAGCTGGCTCGTGCTCGACAAGGCTTTCGCCAGCCAGCAGCGCGTCACCGGCATCATCTTCGGGCGCGTCAAGGGCGGCTTCACTGTCGACCTCAACGGCGCCATCGCCTTCCTGCCCGGCAGCCAGGTCGATATCCGCCCCGTGCGCGACATCACCCCGCTCATGGGCACGCCGCAACCGTTCCAGATCCTCAAGATGGATCGCGCGCGCGGCAACATCGTCGTCTCGCGTCGCGCCGTGCTGGAAGAAAGCCGTGCCGAAGCCCGCTCCGAGCTGGTCGCCAACCTCAAGGAAGGCCAGATCCTGCAGGGCGTGGTCAAGAACATCACCGATTACGGTGCGTTCGTTGATCTGGGCGGCGTTGACGGCCTGCTCCACGTCACCGATATTTCGTGGAAGCGCATCAACCACCCGTCGGAAGCGCTGCAGATCGGCCAGCAGGTCACCGTGCAGGTCATCCGCTTCAACCCGGAAACCCAGCGTATCAGCCTCGGCATGAAGCAGCTCGAGAGCGATCCGTGGGAAGGCATTGCCGCCAAGTTCCCGGTCGGCACCCGCATGAAGGGCCGCGTGACCAACATCACCGACTATGGCGCCTTCGTCGAGCTCGAGTCGGGTATCGAAGGCCTGGTCCACGTTTCGGAAATGTCCTGGACCAAGAAAAACGTGCACCCGGGCAAGATCGTCTCCTCGAGCCAGGAGATCGAAGTCATGGTGCTCGATGTCGACAGCAGCAAGCGCCGCATTTCGCTGGGCCACAAGCAGTGCATGGAAAATCCGTGGGAGAAGTTCGCGTCCACGCATGAATCCGGCGCGACGCTGGAAGGCGAAGTCCGCAACATCACCGAGTTCGGCCTGTTCGTCGGCCTTACCGGCGATATCGACGGCATGGTCCACATGTCCGATATTTCCTGGAGCAAGCCGGGCGAAGAAGCGATCAAGGATTACGCCAAGGGCCAGATGGTCAAGGTCAAGATCCTCGACATCGACCCCGAGAAGGAACGCATCAGCCTGGGCATCAAGCAGCTCACCGACGATCCGTTCGAAAGCGTCTCGGTCAACTTCAAGAAGGGCGACGTCGTCACCTGCACCGTCAGCTCGGTCCAGGAAGGCGGCATCGAAGTCAGCCTCGGCGACCAGTCGAGTGGCTTCAGCGGCTTCATCAAGCGCAACGATCTGGCGCGCGACCGTTCGGAACAACGTCCGGACCGTTTCGCCGTCGGCGAAAAGGTTGACGCCAAGATCACCAACATCGACAAGGCGAGCCGCAAGGTGACTCTGTCGATCAAGGCGCGCGAAGTTGACGAAGAAAAGCAGGCCATGGACGAATATGGCTCGCAGGACAGTGGCGCTTCGCTGGGCGATATCCTCGGCGCCGCCATCAAGAAGGCGCAAAAGAAGGAAGAGGACAAGAACGGCTAATCACCGCCCCTTGTCTAAACAGGAACCGCCGCAAATCGCTGATTTGCGGCGGTTTTTCTTTGGTTGAAAATAAATATCTTCTCCGGATTTTTACCACCCGGCCTTAAAATGCCCGCATGGTCGCTTTAACCCACGATGCAGCATCAACCCAGACCACGGGCTTATGGCGCGTAATCGCGCCGCTCATTGTTGTCGCCGGCAATCTGGCAGGCTGCGTGAGCGCGCCAGCCAATGGCGCGCACGACACGCCGAGCCAGGCCCCGCCCCCCAAAGAAATGCGCATTCTCACCGTACCGACCCCTTTAACGCCCGATCGAGCCGCCGAACGCAGCCGCCGTTATCAGCAGTTGCAGGATGCGCTAACCAGCGACAGCAAGACCGCCAATCATGTTCTGCTGGTTGACCCGAGCAGTTATGGTTCGGGGCGGCAGTTCTTCACCGATGTCAAGACCCGCATGGACGGCATGATCGCAACCTGGCCTGACCTGCCACAGCGAAATATCACGCGCGATATCGTGATCGACATGCTGCAAATCGCCAATCGCGAAAGTCAGACGCTCGCGCCGATCAACTCCGGACTCTACATCAAGGCCGGTGAAAAATATTCGCCCGACCTGACGATGTTGAATCTTTCACGCCGGACCTATCAGGAACCTTTTGCCGAGCCGTCCGACCGGCACTTCATCTGTATCGCCGTGGGCCAAACCGCGAATACCGATAACATCCGGATTTACGAAAATCTCAACAATTTCGCCCCCGCCCCGAGTACGCGCTATAATGATGCCTTTAAGGCAATATTTGATGCTACCGATCCGCTGCGTCTGCGCACCGACGAGCACGAACTCGGCCATTGCATTGGCACGCTGCGGCAAAAACCTAACGAAACAGATATGCTCAAGACGCGGCGCGGTGAAACCAAGTCCGACATTTTTTACAGCATGCTGGAAATCAGCGAGCAGGGTGCAGCGGCGGCAACGGCTATTGAGGCGATGGTGCAATATCGCCGCGGCATGCAGGTCATGGTCTTCTCCGCCGAGGAAAACTACAGCGACCACGACACCACGCAGGGTCTGCGCCTGCTACAGCGTGATCTGCAGAAAAACCCGGCGGCTCTACAACAAAAACTGAAAGGCATGAGCATCAATGCGATCGGCGAAATGGCCGCGCG
>JBDHTV010000180.1:0-3781 GCA_039808825.1 Bdellovibrionales bacterium
AAATGTCCGCCGCCTTTTCCCTTCATGCTTATTCCCGTTCTCATGATGGGCTTCGGCGCTTATCTGATGCGGTTGCTGTGCCATGGCCTCGTCGATGAGGTCTGGGACAATGGTGACCATCTGCTGGTCAAGAACAAGGGCGCGGAACAGCGCATTCCGCTCGCCGCCATTATCAATCTCAGCTATGCGCCGATGGGGAACCCGTCGCGCGTCACGCTGACTTTGCGCGAGGCAGGACCATTCGGGCGCAAGATCGCCTATATTCCGCAGCGCAATTTCACCTTGTCGCCAGACAAGCTGTGGAACAACCCGAAGATCGACGATTTGATCGACCGCATCGACCGCGCCCGGCGCGCTTAAAGACCGGTTTGCGGCTTGATTGAAAGCATTGTGCGCCTTGCGCCAAGCCCGTATAATCCGCAAAATCTTCAAATGAAACCAGAGCATTACGGGCTAAAACCATGAAAACGCTTGCCGATATCCGCTCCACCTTCCTGTGCTATTTCGAGCGCCAGGGCCACACGCTGGTGGATTCGAGCCCATTGGTGCCGCGCAACGACCCGACACTGATGTTCACCAACTCGGGTATGGTGCAGTTCAAGAACGTCTTCACCGGCAATGAAAAACGCCCTTATACCCGCGCCACCACGGCGCAGAAGAGCGTACGCGCCGGCGGCAAGCATAATGACCTTGAGAATGTCGGCTATACCGCGCGCCATCACACCTTCTTTGAAATGCTCGGTAATTTCTCCTTCGGCGATTATTTCAAGGAAGAAGCGATTAATTATGCCTGGGAGCTGGTGACGAAGGATTTCGGGCTCGGCAAGGATCGGCTCTACATAACCGTCTATCATGACGATGAGCAGGCCGCGAATATCTGGAAGAAGGTCGCGGGTCTGCCCGATGAGCGCATCATCCGCATCACGACCGACGCGAATTTCTGGCGCATGGGCGATGTCGGTCCTTGTGGTCCGTGTTCGGAAATCTTCATCGATCAGGGTGACAAGCTGCAAGGCGGCCCGCCGGGCAGCCCCGACGAAGATGGCGACCGTTTCCTGGAATTCTGGAATCTGGTTTTCATGCAGTTCGAGGAACTGCCGGATGGCCGTCGCGTGCCGCTGCCCAAGCCTTCCGTCGATACCGGCATGGGGCTGGAGCGCATGGCCGCCGTGTTGCAAGGCGAATTGTCGAATTACGATATCGACCTGTTCCGCAATCTGATCGGCGCGACCGCCGATATCCTGAAGGTCGATCCGCGCGGGCCGCAACGCGCGTCTTATCGCGTGATCGCCGACCATCTGCGCGCCTGTTCGTTCCTGATCGCGGATGGCGTGTTGCCGAGCAACGAAGGGCGCGGCTATGTCCTGCGCCGCATCATGCGCCGCGGGATGCGCCATGCGCATCTGCTTGGCGCGAAGGAACCGATGATCTATCGGCTGGTGCCGGAGCTGGTGAAGCAGATGGGCGTGGCCTATCCTGAACTTGGCCGTGCCCAGGCGCTGATTACGGAAACGCTGAAGCTTGAAGAAACGCGCTTCCGGCAGCTGCTCGATCGCGGCTTGAAGCTGCTCGACGAAGAAACCAAAACCTTGAGTGCGAGCAAGCCGCTCTCCGGCGATGTCGCCTTCAAGCTTTATGATACCTATGGCTTCCCGCTTGATCTGACGCAGGATGTGCTGCGCGCCAATGGCCTGAGCGTCGATGCCGCCGGGTTCGAGCAGGCGATGGCGAAGCAGAAGGCGGCGGCGCGTGCCGCCTGGGCCGGTTCCGGCGATACCGGCACGGCCAAGCTGTGGTTCGACCTGCGCGACAATATCGGCGCGACGGAATTCCTGGGCTACAGCACCGAAAGCGCGCAAGGCATCGTCCGCGCCATCGTCAAGGATGGCAAGGAAGTGCAGACCGCGCAGGCGGGCGACAAGGTGCAGATCATCGTCAACCAGACGCCGTTCTATGGCGAATCCGGCGGTCAGGTCGGCGATACCGGCATATTCGCCTCCGTCAAAGGCGCGGTGGTGCAAATTACCGATACGCAGAAGGAAGTCGGCGACCTCTGGGTGCATCATGGCGTCGTCAAGCAAGGCAGTCTGGCGCTGGAAGACGGCGTGACCATGCAGGTCGATCATGCGCGCCGCGGTCAGGTGCGCGCCAACCATTCGGCGACCCATTTGCTGCATGAAGCGCTGCGCCGCAAGCTCGGCACCCATGTCACGCAAAAGGGCTCGCTGGTCACGGAAGAGAAGCTGCGCTTCGATATCAGCCAGCCGACACCGATCGCGGCCAATGATTTGCTGGAGGTCGAGGCGGAGGTCAACCGTCGTATCTGCCTGAACAGCGATGTGACGACGCGGCTGATGACGCCCGACGAAGCCGTGAAGGAGGGCGCGATGGCGCTGTTCGGCGAAAAATACGGCGATGAAGTGCGCGTCGTTGCAATGGGCGGTCAGGATGAAGCCGGTCGTGCAGCGTTCTCCATCGAACTGTGCGGCGGTACGCATGTGAAGCGCACCGGTGATATCGGCGCGTTCAAGATCGTGGCGGAAAGCGCCGTCGCGGCGGGCGTCCGCCGTATCGAAGCGCTGACCGGCGCGCGCGCGATCGCCTATTTGTCGGAGCAGGAAGGCCGTTTGCAGCAGATCGCGGCGACGCTCAAGGTTGCGCCGGGCGAAGCGACGGAGCGCGTCGCCGTGCTCGTTGACGAGAAGAAGAAGCTGGAGCGCGAAGTCGGCGAATTGCGGCGGCAGCTGGCGCTGGCAAGCGGCGGCGGTGCGGCGGCGGCGGCGGAAGCGCCGAAGCAGATCGGCGGCGTCAATCTCATCGCGCGCGTGTTGCAAGATTTGCCCGCGAAGGATTTGAAGCCGATGGCCGATCAACTACGCCAGCAACACGTTTCCGGTGTCATTGTGCTGCTCTCCGGTTCGGAGGGCAAGGTGTCGCTGGTCGTGAGCGTGTCGGCGGATTTGACGGCGCAGTTCAGCGCGGTCGATCTGGTGCGGATTGGTGCGGAAGCCGTGGGCGGCAAGGGCGGTGGCGGCCGTCCGGATATGGCGCAGGCGGGCGGCAGCGATGTCGCCGCCATGCCCAAGGCGGTCGCGGCGATCGAAGCGGCCTTAGCGGCGAAAGCAAAGGCGGCATAACACAGGAGACTGCAGATGCAACGGAACTGGGTCGGGTGGTTGCTTGGTTTGGTTCTGTTGCTCGGGGGCTGCGCCAGCGGCGCGGCGCTGGCCGCGAAGCCGGAGTCCGGCAAGCTTGCTTTTGAAGGCGAAGACCGCACTTATCTTTTCTATGTGCCGCCCGGCACTACTGCCGCCAAACGCCCGCTGGTCGTGCTGTTGCACGGCGGCACCCAGAGCGCCGAACAAGTCTGGAAGCAGACCAGCCTGCCGCATCTGGCAGCGCAGGAGGGCTTTATTCTGCTCGCCCCGAATGGCTATCACCATCACTGGAATGATGGGCGCGGTGCGGTGGTCGGCGGCAAGGCCTCGAACGCCGACGACGCCGGTTATATTCTCGCTCTTGTCAATTTAATGATTAAAAATTACGGCGCGGATGCCAGTCGTGTTTTCGTGACGGGCGCTTCCAACGGCGGCTTCATGACATACAAGATGATTTGCGAATATGGCGAAGTCTTCGCCGCCGCCGCGCCGGTCATCGCACCGTTGTCGGAATACCAGTCGCAGCATTGTCCGGCGAAGAATTTGCGCCCGATCATGATAACCCAGGGCACCGCTGACCCGATCTTATCCTACAAGGGTGGCGTCGAACCAAAATCCGGCGT
>JBDHTV010000181.1:0-3781 GCA_039808825.1 Bdellovibrionales bacterium
TTGCCGAGCGCGGCCATGTAGTCCGGCACCGGCCGGTCGACCGAGGTCGAATCCTTGGGGTCGAAACCCGCCATCGTCCGCAGCATCAGCGCGGCGTCGGCGACATCGCGCGTCATCGGACCCGCCTGATCGAGCGAGGATGCATAGGCAACGATGCCCCAGCGCGAACAGCGGCCATAGGTCGGCTTGATGCCAACAATACCGGTCAGCGAGGCAGGCTGGCGGATTGAACCGCCGGTATCGGTGCCGGTCGCGGCGATAACGGCATGGGCCGCGAGTGCCGCCGAGGAACCGCCGGACGAGCCGCCGGGCACGAGCTTGGTCGCGGCGTTGGCCGGATCAGCGCCCGACCACGGGCTGATGACCGGGCCGTGATAGCTGGTGATATTCGACGAGCCCATCGCGAACTCATCAAGATTGAGCTTGCCGAGCATGATCGACCCGGCGTCGAACAGTTTTTGCGTCACCGTCGACTCATAAGTCGGCTTGAAGCCGTCGAGGATATGGCTCGCCGCCGTCGTCAGCACGCCCTTGGTGCAATATAAATCCTTGATGCCGAGCGGCATCCCTTCCATCGGCCCGGCCTGCCCCGCCGCACGACGCGCATCGGACGCCTTGGCCTGTTGGCGCGCCAGCTCCGGCGTTTCGGTGATGAAGGCATTGAGCGGACGGATCTTCTCGACCGCCTTGATATAGGCGTCGGTCAGCTCAACGGCGCTGAACTGCTTTTTGGCGAGGCCGTCCAAAGCGGCACACATGGTGAGATCGGTCAATTTCATGGCAAATTCCTGAATGAAAGAGCGGCGGGAGCGTTACTCGACCACCTTGGGCACGACAAAGAAATCGCCGGTGCGTTGCGGCGCGTTGGCCAACACGGCTTCCGGGCTGCCGCCGTCATTGACGATATCGGCACGTTCGCGCAACGTCATGGCGTGGGCACTCGTCATCGGCGCGACATGCGTCACATCGACCTCGTCGAGCTGCGCGACGAAATCAAGAATATTGCTCAATTGCTCGGCGAGCAGCGGCTTGTCGGCGTCATCGACCTTGAGGCGGGCCAGACTGGCGATTTTGGTGACGGTGGCGATATCGATGGTCATGGTGGCGGTTGCGGCTATTTTCGGTTAAAGCTTTGTCTCGCCGGGATTATGCCCGGCCCCACGGTTAAATAAAAGGCCCTTTTATGCCGCTTCTGACCCTACCCCAGCTTCTGGCCAGCGCCGCGCGCGGCAAGCCGTTGCTCGGCTTCGATGTCGGCAGCAAGACCATTGGTCTCGCCATCAGCGATCCCGGCTGGCGCGTCGCCTCGCCGCTCGTCACCGTCAATCGGCGCAAATGGCCGGACGATCTCGCGGCGCTCGGCAAGGTCATCGCCGAACGCGGCGTGGGCGGGGGCATCGTCGGCCTGCCGCGCAATATGGACGGCAGCGAGGGGCCGCGCGCGCAATCGGTGCGCGCCTTCGCCCAAAATCTGCTCGCCCGGCCCGGTGTGACGGGCGCAGATTTCGCTCTTGCCTTGTGGGATGAACGGCTTTCGACCGCCGCCGTCGAGCGCTTCATGCTGGAAGACGACATGACGCGCAAACGGCGCGACGAAGTGATCGACAAGGCCGCCGCCGCCTATATCCTGCAGGGCGCGCTTGATAATATGGCGCGCTAGGCTTTATTCCTCGTCCAGCTTGTGCGCGTCATGCGTCCGCGCGGCGCGTGCCTGCTCCTGGGCGTCCTGCTGCTTTTCGGCTTTGGTGCGGCCATGCAGGGCGCGGTTCTCCGCCGCCTGCTGCGCGGCGGCATGGCGCTGCCGCTGCTTGCGCTTCTGACGCAGATTGATGATCTCACTCATGGCTAGACCTTGCGGATCGACGTGTCGTCGAGCCAGATATTGACGCCCATGATCGGCGTGCAGCGCGCATAGCCGCTGCGCTTGATGGCGACAGTCAGCATGCGCGTGCGCAGTTGCCGCGAATCCTCGGTGACATGCATCGCGATCTGTTCGGCGAGCCGCTCGAACGGCCCGTCGATCAGCATATCCTGCAGCGCATAGGCGACATGATAAGTCTTGAGATAGTTATAAAGTCCGGCCAGCGAGTCATCGGCGATCGGCTGCGCCGGAGTGATGGCGGCGAAGCGCAGCTCCGCCACCTCGGGCCGCGGATTGGCATGGCCGTTATATTCAATATCCTTCGACCACCGGTGATCGACCTTGAGCTGGAGGGGCACGCGCGTAATGCCCGCCGAGCGGTAATCGCCAACCGGCAATTGCGGCAGCGGCTCATAAATCCGCTCGACGCGCAGCTCCGGGGCGCCGACCACGAGGCCGATGCGGTTGGCCGCCGCCGTGGCATGGACCAGCTGCAGCTGGCTTTGCGCCGCCTGCTGCTCCACCAGTTGCATGATTTCATCGAGCACGGTTTCAAGCGGGCCGCGCAGCGTGCGCACCGGCCCGAGGCAGAGCCGGTTATAGAGCGTCATGAAATTGAACACGCCGTCATGGCTTCCGGCGCGCAAGGCTCCGCCGCGGTAATCGATCGCGACATCGAGCGTGAGCATATCGACGCGCTCCGCGGGAATGCCCGCCGATTCCGACTCGGGCAAATTCATGTGCGCATGTTCGACAATGATCGGGAGCTGGATATCGGTCAGACGAAGCGTGCGGATGATCTCCATGCTTACCCGTTCCTTCTCATAGCAGTTCACGCAGTTGCGGAATCAAGGGGCGATCCGCAGGCAATAGTTCATAGGCGGCGATCTGGTCAAGCATGATCCAGGCGAGCTGCTGCCCTTCCTTGCCCTGCGGCGTGCCGCGCCAGTTGCGGCAGGCAAAGAGCGGCATCAGCAAATGAAAATCATCATAGGCATAGGTAGCGAAGGTCAGCGGGCTCAAGCAGCCGAGGCTGGTATAAACACCAAGCTCCTCGGCGAGCTCGCGCACCAGCGCCTGCTCGGCGGATTCGTCCGGCTTGATTTTGCCACCGGGAAACTCCCACAAGCCCGCATAGCTCTTGCCCGGCGGACGTTGCGTCAGCAACAGGCGGCCATCGGCATCGATCAGCACGGCGGCGGCGACCAGCAGCAAGGGTTTGGACTGCAGCATCGCGGGCGGCAGCGTGACATCGATACAATGGCTCATTTCCTCAACCTTTCGCGCGCTGACCCGAAAGCGCCGTCATCAGCCCCATGCCGATATAGGCCGAACCGACCAGCCGTTGCCCCACCCGCCTGTGTCCGGCGCGGCGTTGCAACCACGGCCGCACGGTTCCGGCCAACGTGGCATAGAGGCTGTCCGTCGTGGCCGCCAGCAGGATAAACAGCGCGCCGAGCGCCAGAGTCTGCGCCAGCGCCGCTTCCGGCGACGACAGAAATTGCGGCAGGAAGGCCGCGAAAAACAATGTCGTCTTCGGGTTCAGCAGTGCCACAATAAAGCCGTCGCGGAAAATGCGCCGGATTGACGCGGGTTTTGGTGGCGCAACGGCGGGATCGACCGGTTTTTTGCGCCAGGTCTGGAGGCCAAGATAAATCAGATAGGCGGCTCCGGCATATTTGACGATCAGGAATGCGCCCTCCGACACCGCGAATAGCGCGGCAAGTCCGAAAGCCGCGCCGAGCAGATTGCCGAGATTGCCGAGCGCGACGCCTGCGACCGAAGCGAGACCCGCCCCGCGCCCCTGACTCAAGCTGCGCGTGACGATGTAAAAAACACCCGGTCCGGGCGTAATCGCCAGCACGAGGCTCGCCAGCACAAAGGCGAGCAGCATAGGCAGGGGCGGGAATAAAATTTCAA